>NZ_JBVVAJ010000016.1:0-114549 GCF_055792805.1 Microvirga sp. HS2 | reverse complement strand
TCTCCGCATCGTCCGCGACAATGCAGGATCCACTGAAACCCCGGTCGACATCTATTCCTCCTCTGCCAAGGAGGGGTCAGTTCTTCGTTTCGTCAGGGGGTCAGTTTCTCAGTTCGGCCGACACGCGGATCACGGCGACCAGCGTCGAAGTCTTCTGGCGCGGCAAGCGCGTGGCCTCGCATGTGCGCTCCCATCGTCCGCATCGGCCGACCACGGTGGCCGAGCACATGCCGAGTTCGCATCGGCGCTACCGCGACTGGACGCATGAGCGCATCCGCCGCGAGGCGGGCAAGGTCGGAGCCGACACTGCCACCTTGATCGATGTCATCCTGCGCTCCCGGCCGCATCCCGAGCAGGGCTTTCGCTCGGCGATCGGCATTCTCGGCTTGGTCAAGCGCTATGGGGCCGAGCGGGTCGATGCGGCCTGCGCGCAGGCTCTGGCGATCAACACCCGGTCCTACACCTCGGTTGCCGCCATTCTGAAGAGCGGCACGCACAAGGCCTCCCAGCCGGCGCAGGACGCGCCGGTTCTCGTCCACGCCAATATCCGCGGCCCCGGCTACTACCACTGATCAGGAGATCCTCATGCTGCTTCATCCCACTGTCGAACGCCTACGGGCCCTGGGCCTGAGCGCCATGGCCGACACGCTGCTCGAGTTGCAGACCAACCCCGACGCGGCTGCGATGCCCCATGCCGACTGGCTCGGCCTTCTCGTCGATCGGGAAGTGACGTTCCGCGACAACCGTCGCCTGGCACGCCGCCTCAGCGCGGCCAAACTGCGCCAGAGCGCCACCGTCGAGAATGTCGACTATCGCACCTCACGCGGTCTCGACCGGGCCCTGTTCCAGGCGCTGGCGACCAGCCAGTGGGTGCGCGATCACAATCACCTGGCGATTGTCGGCCCGACCGGGACGGGGAAGAGCTGGCTCGCCTGCGCGCTCGGCCACAAGGCCTGTCGCGACGGCTTCTCGGTTCTGTATCGCCGGGCGCCGCGCCTGTTTGCCGATCTGGCCCAAGCCCGCGGCGAAGGCCGTCTGGCGCGCCTGATGAGCACCTTGGAGCGGACGGATCTGCTGATCATCGACGACTGGGGCCCGGAGCCGCTCAGCGCCGAGCAGCGCCGGGATCTTCTCGAGATCGTCGATGACCGCTACGACAAGGGTTCGCTGCTGATCACCAGTCAGGTTCCCGTGTCACACTGGCACGATGTGATTGCCGATCCCACTCTCGGCGACGCGATCCTGGATCGCGTCATTCACAATGCGCATCGGATTGAACTCAAGGGCGACAGTCTGCGCCGCCGGGCCGGCGACAGGAGTGTGGCATGATCCGATCGAGCTTTGATCGCCGGCGCCGGGCTTGACCCAACGCCTGTTTCCAGACCACCTTACAACTGCCAGCGGTACTGACCGCTTCATTGCCGCTCAGCGGACCGCCAGGTCAACGCTGACGGTGATCACGATCACCAGAACGAGTGATCATGATCGTGTGGAACCACTGATCACCATCCCTGGAATGCGCAGCCAGATCGTGGTCTTCCATGTTCCCGGTGACATTCCCGACCTGCAAAGCCTGCACCTGAAGGTGCTGGACAACAGCCTCGCCACTCTGACCCCGTGCACGGTCGGGTTCATCCAGCATGAGGACCTGCGCCGCCTCTGCGACCGCTACCCCCGCATCACCGCCGCCCTCTGGCGCGAGACCCTGGTGGACGCCTCGATCTTCCGGGAGTGGCTGCTCAACGTCGGCCGACGCGAAGCCTCTGGCCGAATGGCCCACCTTCTCTGCGAGTTCCTCGTGCGGCTGAAGGTGGTGGGCCTGGTGCAGGACCACACCTTCGACCTGCCGATCACACAGGGGGAACTGGCGGACATGACGGGCATCAGCACTGTCCACGTCAACCGGGTTCTTCAGGACCTGCGCGCGAAGGACCTGATCAGAACCAAGGGTAGTCAGGTGAACATTCCCGATTGGGAGAAGTTGAAGGAGGCAGCAGATTTCGATCCGCTCTACCTTCACCTTGTCCAAGACGGGGTAGCATGAACTTGACCCTTCAGCCTGTGCGAGTGGCTACCGGCTTCGAGGAGGAAGGCGTGCTGGTGTTCGACGGGCAACAGCGGCTCGTGGCCGTGATGGTCCACCTCTCGGACCGGAACGAGGTCGCTCCAGGGCAATGGTTTCTGGAGGCGGACTTTGGCCCCTTGAGCAGCGTCAGCCATCCAGCCTTTGCCAATCTCGACGCGGCGCAGGATTGGATCTGCCAGCGCCTTGCCCATGCAGCCTGGGTCAGCTCAGCGGTCCCATGAGTCGACTGATCGGATAACCAAAGCCAGAGTGTTCGTCTATCGCGGCAGGGTTCGTGGGTAGGTCTCGGGCAGCAGGCGTTCGTAGACCATCCGGATCCTGCCATAGCATTCGCATGTCTTCGCTTCGAGCCCGGTTCGGTTGGCAATGATGATCTCACCGCGGCTTTGCCGGATCAGCCCCGTCGCCTGAAGCGTTCCGACTGCTGCACTCACTGTCGAACGCTGCACCCCCAGCATTCCGCTCAGGAACTCGTGCGTGAGCGGCAGCGTGTCCTGATCCAGCCGATCGTGCATGTTGAGGATCCACCGGCAGCAGCGGGCCTGGACCGAGTGGACCGCATTGCATGTGATCGTTTGGAATGTCTGGGTGAGCAGCACTTCCCCGTAGCGCAGAACCATGCGCCTCAGGTTCGGACGGACTTTCCCCGCTTCGTTCAGGCGTTCGACCGGAATGCGCGAGGCCGTACCGGGCACCTGCACGACATAGCGCCCAAACGCCTGGTGTGTGACCATCCCGCTGAGCAGGCCCAATCCCCCTTCGTGCCCGAACACCGCAACCTCGACGGTGCCGCCGTCCTCCAACTCGTTCACCAGTGAGACAATGGCATCGTGGGGGAAATAGGCCCATCGAACCATTGCGCCGGTATCGTAGATCACCTGTCTGCGCTTCAGCTCGACGGTTTCGAGGTCAGGTGCAAGCAGTCCGAAGTCTTCTGGCTCCAGGGCAGCGAGAAGCCGGTTCGTACGATGTGTGAAAGGTTCGATTCCGGTCATGGCCGACCACCTCACCCGATCACGTCACCCCTGGCTTCATGAGCGAGAACAGCAGGATGTCTTTGCCGGCCTCGTTGACGACCTTCAGTTCGTAGCGGCTCAAGAACCCCGGCATGGCGGGCCCTACCTTGACCAACCCACCCCCGCTGCGGGCATGTTGGCGGGCTGCCTCGTCGTTCTCGAAGGCATGGCCCACCATGTCATGGGCGATAATGTGCGAGCCTTGGCAGAGGTGAAAGTAATAGTGGGGCATGCTGCCTCCCTCCGGTGTTCGGCGGGAGCGCACGGATCTCTCAGTTGCCGGATGCCCAGGATGGTCGATCGGCAATATGATCCAACGCCTCATGAAGACTTTCGTTCGAAAGCGTACAAATTTCCGCGTGGGGGTGACGGAAGAAGCCGAAGAAACGAGGCGGGTGGACACCATGGCCAGCTATGGTCCAGTGTCAAGGCAGTAATCCTCATCGAACCGCGCGTCGTGGCATCGTAGGGAAGCGCGGTTCCCGTCCCACACCGGACTTCTACGCAGTGCGCTCTACCTTGCCTGATGACCAGCGGCTGCTGATCAGAACCTCGCGCTGATGCCAAGGATCGGCCCGTGCTGGATGGCGTCGAACTCGTAGCGCTGCCGGCCTTCGCCCTGGGCATAGTCAACGGAGAGCGCCCGGTAGCCGATCACGCCGGAGAAGGCGATGCCGTGATAGGTCCCGAACTCGAAGCCGTAGCCGCCGATGGCCTGCCAGGAGAAGTCGCTTCCGAGACCGAACCCGCCGATGTCACCGCGCAGGAACAGCTCGTGTCCCGGCGCCATGGCATAGCGCACCCGCGCGCCGATGACCGGGTCGAGCCAGTCAACGGAGCCCGAACGCGCGATCGCGCGGCTTCCGGCGAGTTCCAGGTCGCCCGTATCGACGGTGCCGGTGACGTCCAACGAGAGGTCCGCCTCCTGATACCAGTAGCGGGCGCCGCCGAGCACGTCGAAGGCCAGTGGGCCGGAGCGCAGGACCTCATAGGCGGCCCCGACCTCGACGATGGCCATCTGAAAATCCAGGCTGGTGGTGGTGCCCAGCGTCCCCGTCACGCCCGGCGCCAGCGAGCGCGACCGAATGTTGCTGCCTTCCACGCCGATCTTGGTCCAGACCAGGTCATTGTAGAGGGCGAGCGGGCCGTTGCGTGCCTCGAAGGCACCCATCAGCGCGACAAGGCTGTCGCTCTTCTCGACGATGTCGATGAAGCTCGCGTCGATCTTGGCGGAGCGACCGCGCACGGTCTGGGTGCCCTTGATGGACGTCAGCCAGCCGTACGGCGTGACGCGATAGGTCCAGCCCATGGGCGCCGTAGCCGGCTCCTCAGCGACGGGGCGGGGCGGCGCGATGTCGGCCGCGAGCCCTGCACCGCCTGACACTGAAAGAGCGTAAAGGGACATCAGGAGACACCGGATCGAGCGACGCGACATGAAGAGTTCTCCTTCTGCGGGAACTGGAGGGTGGGGCCGGTCGAAGCCAGGATGGCGCATGTCCGTGCACCCCATCAAGAGCTTGTCGGTTTTGGGACCGGCTGTTTCAGCCCCGTCCCCTTCGATCTCGAGCCGCCGACCGCGCGCCGGCATCATGGGGCCATTCATTGCGGCGTGTACCAGATCGGCGAGGTGTAGGCGCGCTCCGTGACGGTCATGGGCGTCCCCGGCAGGGGCTGCACCCCGAACCGCTTCGCGTCGTAGGCGGTCCAGCGCGGTGTCGGGATCTCGATCACGCGACCGTAGTAGAAGGCGGGCTGGCTCGGGTCGAAGTCCGGATCTGTCCAGACCGTCGCCAGCTCCGGTGCTCCGATCGTGTTCGTCCAGGTCGCATTCGCCACGTCGACGGTATCGCCGACCAGAGGCAGCTTGCCGTCCGCCCCGGGCTTGCGCCGCTCGGCATCGGCCCAGGCGACGTCGTAGACCTTCTCTTCGGGCCTGCCGTCCTTGGTCAGCCAGCCCTTCACGATCTGGTAGCGGTCGAGGTTCGCGCCGAGCGGATCCTTCAGCGCCGCCACCAGGAAGGTCGGCGGCTTACCCTGCGGCGCGGCCCGCAGCTCGCCGCCCATCGGCACGCCCTTGGTGTAGCCGGTCTGAGCGGGCAGGCGGCTGTTCGCGTCCTGCGGGACGAAGTCCCAGCCGCCGAAGAACCGCACGAGCATGCGCGGCCCGGTCGTGGCATAGGTCTCCCGGCGCTGCATCGCGTCCCACAGCGCCTCACGGGTGTTCTCCCGCGCCCACACGGCGGCATAGCCCGAGGCGGAGACCTGCCAGTCCATGATCTTGATGCCGGTCTTCGGGTTGTCCATGAAGGTGGCGTGCAGGCGCTCCGGGCTGGGCTCCCCGGGCGTGGTCTTGCCGAAGAAGTTGTCCTCCTCCAGCGCAGAAAGGGCCGTATGGGCGTCGCTGCTGCCGACGAGACCGAACTTGTAGGGGTTCACGCCGAGCATCTGCCCGAGCTTGAGGCCGTTCTTGAGCGCCGAGCGGGCATATTCGAACTCCAGCATCTCCTTGGTTTTCGCGACGCTGGCGTCGAGATTGCCGAAATCCCAGCGCTCGAAGTTGGCGAACTCGTCGTTCGGCGACAGGAACGGATGCGTCTCGCCGTCGCCCTTGGTCTGCGTGGCTTCGTAGAGGCGTTCCCATCGCATCCGCGTCTCGGCATACTCGCGGTCGAGCTTCTGGCCGAACGCCTCGACGGTCGGAAACATCAGGCCGTTTGAGAGATTGCCGTTGTGGGCGATCGCCAGGACGCTGCCGCCGGTCTTGTTCTGGTAGGTGTCCATCCATTTCCAGAGCTCCGCCGGATTGTCGCTCCCCAGCGGCGGCGTGGTCGTGAACGGCTCGACCTGGCTCGCCTTGTCGCCGCCATCGCGGAAGATGACGTTGCGATGCAGGTTGTTGCCGGCCGTGGTCGAGGTCCACTCGTACCCGATGAAGGCCGTGAAGCGGCCCGGATCGTTGGCCTCCTCGGCGGCCTTGATCGTCTCCTGCCAGGCGCCGCGATAGGCGCGCGTGCCGGGGGCGTAGATGAGATCCTTGGGGTACGTTCCCTGAGTGAACGAGAAGATGATGTCGATGGCGGCCTCGGCGCCGCGGCCCGACTGGATCATGTCGTACCAGCGCCGGCCCGTCGGATCGGCCAGCACCTCGGGCTTGCCGCCCAGCAGGTCTGGAAAGAAACCCATGTTGTCGGAATGATCGGCCACCACGAGGAAGTCAAGCGGGCGGGAGAGCTTGGCCGGCTGGCCGGATGAGGCGGTGACCTGCTCGCCCTTGGCGAAGCGGTAGGCGTCGCGCGGTCCGAGACGCGCTCCGAACGCTCCGGCATCGAAGGAGAACGAGGTGTGCAGATGCGTGTCGCCGAAGAACGGCCGCGTGGGGAAGTCGCGGTTCGCATAGGGCGAATACGGCGGCTTCGGCAGCGCCTTCTCGATTTGCTCCTTGGAAGGGGCACCGGCGTCCTGGGCTCCCGCCGCTGAGATGAGGCCGAGCGCCATCAGACTGCCCAGAACTGAACGCTCGAACGTCACTCTCGCCATGTCTTCCTCCCGTCACTCGACCGATCCGGCTCGGTCGCCCACATCAGCGCAGGCACCATCCGGTCAGAAAGCAGCTACGCGCTGGATCACCCAGAACATCGCCATGCTCCCGATGGCATATGGCGGTACCATCTCCGTCCAGGCGGGCCACGCCACCCGGATGCGGGTCGCCGCCGTTGCGAGGGTCAGCACGCCCGCGACGAACAGCAACTGGCCCGCCTCGACGCCGAGATTGAAGAACAGGAGCGCCACCGGGATTTGCCCCTCGGGCAGTCCGACCGCGCTCAGCGCCCCGGCAAAGCCAAAGCCGTGCAGCAATCCGAACGTGAAGGCGACGATCCACGGCATGCGCGCAGCCAGTCCGATCTTTCCCTCACGCTTGCGCAGGATCTCAGCCGCCACGAAGACGATGCTTAAGGCGATCACCGCCTCGACGGGCCCGGGCGGCACGTGGACGATCCCGAGCGTCGCCAGTGCGAGCGTGATGCTGTGCGCCACCGTGAAGGCCGTCACCGTCTTCACTAGCCGCCATGTTCCTCTCGTGAGCAGCAGCAAGGCCAGCACGAACAGCAAGTGATCGACTCCCGTGAGGATGTGCTCGACACCGAGCACGAAGTAGGTGCCCGCCACGCTCCAGGCGGTTGGGTAGACTGGGATGAGGGCGCTTGGTTGCCGAGGAGTGAGGCGCTCGACCCACATGCTGCCGTCAGTGAAGGCAATGCGCACGAGCACATCCGTGAGCGTGCTCTCCAACCCCTTGATGCGCAGGGTCTGCCCGCGCAGGCCGTCCGCCCGCAGGCGCCAGGTCTGCACGACCGCATCGCCCGTACGACGGGCCGCAACCGGGGCCAGGATATCGGCAGGGCCCGAGAAGACAGGGTCTAGCGTCAGGCGCAGTTCGCCTATCATCGGCGTCTTCCACATTACGCTGAACTCGCCGGGCCGATCCTCGCTCAGGCCGAGATAGGCAGGCCGTACCTCATGCGCTCGCCCCGTGACCGGCGACAGGAACGCCGCCAGGGCGGCGAGGATCGGAAGCCATCTCACGGCCGGATCTCCACCTGACTGGCGAGAGGACCCACGAACGGACGCACGGCCTCGTCGACGGTGACCCGATACTTTTGCATCAGTCCCTGGAGAAGCTGTGCCTGGGCCGCCTCCTGCCGCTCGCGGCGCCACTCCTCCGCAAGCCGCCCGCGGACCTCGGCAAAGGGACGCGCTTCGGGTGGTGACACTGCGGTGACCTTCACCAGGTGCAGTCCGTAGCTGGACTCGACAGGTCCCGACCAGCGCCCGACCGGAAGCTCGAGGACGGTCCGCGCGAACGCGGGGCCGAACAGGTTGCCGAGCGCCTGCTCGTCCTGATCTGCGAAGGTCTCGCCGAGCAGGATGCTGTCTCCCTGCTCCTCCGGGACCGCGGATCCCTCGGACAGTGCGGCGAGGGTGGTGCGGGCGCGGTCGTCGCCATTCTCACGGCGGAAGAACACTTGGGTGAACGACACACGCGGCAGGGTGCGGAGGAGATCCGGACGGGCCTCGTAAAGAGCGTGCAGCTCGGCCTCCGGCGGATCGGCCACCTGAATGGTGTCGTCGAGGAGAAAGGCCATCTTCTGCGCCAGCCGGCGGCGGATGACGGTGTCGCCGGCATCGAGCTCCAACGCCTTCGCCTCGCGGGCGAGCACCTCCTCGCGGATGTGGTCCGCGACGAGACGCGTGAGCTCCTCGCCCGTGGGCGGGCGCCGCCACTGGCGCGTCCACATCTCCTTCAGCCATTCGGCCTCGGCCCCGGTGATCCTGACGGCTGAGGCCGATGGGGCCTTGTCCTCGCTTGGGGAGACGGCGGCGTGGGCGGCGAACAGCAGTCCGCCGAGGACAAGAAAATGCAGCAGCGGTTCCTTGAGCAGCCTCATGCAGCAGCCTCGTGGCTTCCCTCTCGGTTGCCATGTGTGGCCCGAATTGTGGGCCTTTGCTTGACCGTTTCGGACCTCGGCTTGGCAATTACGGATACCAGCGGTACGCTATGCTCTGTCCGAACCGCTCGCGCCGGCCTACGCGCTCTCGGCACCTGCGACGTCATTCCCGTCAATCCTGACCGGAGGACCGAGGCATGGAACTTCCTTAAGTCTCTTCTTGGCACTCCTGAGACGTAAGCTCGAAGGCCGCAATTCTCACCAGACCAGACCTTCCGAAGGCGCAAGGAATCTCGGTTCGTGACCCGAAGGCGACCTTGGCAGTCCGAAATAGCGCCTGAGGTTCTCTATCAGAAGAGTATGGGCTGACCGTCCCAAGCGAAGAATTGCCCGGTGTGCGCCACCGTCAGGGCATTCGCGACAGCCAGCAGCCGCTGGGCAGAGGACTCGGGCGAGAACACCTTGTTGACGTCGATGCCGGCCTGAAATGGAAGGCTGAGAGCGGTATTCACCGTTCCAGGGTGAAGGGCGACGCAGACCGCTTCCGGTCTTTGGCGGCCGAGTTCAATCGCAAAGGTTCGCACAAACTGGTTCAGGGCCGCCTTCGACGCTCGGTAGCCATACCAGCCTCCAAGCCGGTTATCGCCGATGCTGCCGACGCGTGCAGAGAGGACGGCAAAGACGCTTTTGCCCGTTTTCGGCACAAGCGGAAGCATGTGTTTGCCCACAAGGGCCGGTCCGATCGCATTGATGCGGAAGCTCCGGAGAAGATGCTCCGGATCGAGGGTACGATAGGTCTTCTCCGGCTGGAGGGCGATATCGTGGAGCAGTCCTGTTGCCACAAGGATGAAGCGCAGGGGAGCGCCTTCAGCAAGCTGCTCGGCTGCCGCGGCTATGGTTGCCTCTCTCTCGATGTCGATCCGTCCCTCCCGCACACCCGCCAGGCCCCGGCCCACTCCCGAGCGGGAAAGCGCATGAACGGTGTCGAACCCGTCGGATGCGAGAAGGTCTGTGACGGCGGATCCGATGCCGCCGGACGCGCCGACAACAACAGCCCGGGCCGGTCGCTTGAGACTGCTCAGGATCCAAGAGTTTGAGGCGTCGGGCGGCATCGCAGTTTCCCGTTCTTGCGGCATGGGCTTGTCGTCGAATGATCTGCACGCCGACAGCATAGCGAATCGGGCCAGGATGGCACTGGGCCCCGGAAGAAGTCTGGAGCACCGGGCAGGGCGCTCCAGACCGCAGAATTAGTTGTTTGGCGGAAGGATCACAGCGTCGATGACATGGATGACGCCATTCGAAGCCGCGATATTTGCCTGCGTGACGTGGGCGTCGTTGACCATGACGCCCGAGCCCGTCGTGCTCACGTTCAGCGTCTTGCCGTTCACTGTCTTTGCCTCCTGGAGCTTGGCGACGTCAGCCGCCATCACCCGTCCCGGGACGACGTGGTAAGTCAGGATGGCTGTGAGCTTGTCCTTGTTCTCGGGCTTCAGCAGGTTCTCGACCGTTCCGGCAGGCAGCTTTGCGAAGGCCGCATCGGTAGGGGCGAAAACCGTGAAGGGGCCTGAACCCTTGAGCGTGGAGACGAGACCCGCTTCATTCAATGCAGTCGCAAGAGTCTTGAACTGACCGGCTGCGGCCGCCGTCTCGACGATGTCCTGATCGGCGGCACGGGCACTTGCGCCGCCGGCGACGATGCCGAAAGCGGCAACAGCCGCGATTGCCAGATTCCTGATTTCGATTTTCATCGTTCATGCTCCTTGGACGGGTTGTCTCGGTCGCCCCTCGGCGACCGTGGAGAGCCATGGTCCTGGCCCTGGCTATGAATTGAGATGAAAATGGATTTTCATGCCATTCAATTTATCGTGACATGAACATCGTTTTTCATTATAGTCAAAAGATCGATGTCTGAGTTGCTTCAGGCGAAAACGGAGACGCGAAATGCTATCGGAGACGCTGGCTGCCGGGCTGGGGCAATACGAGATCGGCTACAAGATTCGAGCTCTGCGCCAGAGCAAAAAGCTCAGTCTGGTGCAACTCGGGGAGCACACGAGCCTCTCGCCAGCCATGCTCTCCAAGATCGAGCGCGGGCAGCTCATTCCAACGTTGCCGACCCTGCTGCGCATTGCCCTGGTGCTCGGCGTTGGGCTCGACCACTTCTTCGTCGAATCGCCCGAGCGGCCCAAGGTCGCGGTGGTCCGGAAGTCAGAACGGTTGCGCCTCCCGGAGCGCCCGGGGGAAGATGTGCCGTCCTACTTCTTCGAGAGCCTCGACTTCCCCGTCACCGACCGCAAGCTGCAAGCCTTCTATGCGGAGTTTCCAGCCTCGTCGAAGGCGTCTGAGCTTCACCAGCATAGTGGCGCGGAACTGATCTACGTGCTCACAGGACGGCTCGCCCTCAAAATCGCCGACAGCGATTTCGTCCTGAACGAAGGCGATGCGATCTATTTCGACCCGGGCGTGCCGCACAGCTACCGGTGCACGGATCCCGCTCCCTGCTCAGCCATCGTGGTGACGGCACCGTGAGGATCAGACCTCCGGGCTTAGGCTGCAAGAAGGCTCCCCCTCTGATGCGGTGAACGACTGCTTCTGGCACAAAGCTGAAGAAGCGCTTTGGTCTACTCGCCCCGCCTAAGCAGACATTCCTGAAGGGCAGGGGATCTTCGGAATGGAGCAAACCAAACCATCCTTCGCCTGACAGGGGATCACACTGTGACGAGCAGGGGCAATCACCGTGTGCCTCGTGTGAGGCGCCTCGCGCAGGGCATAGTATCTTGGAGCAAGCACTCCCTTGCTAAGACTTCGCTATTTGAATCCTTCTGATAGGCATTTAGCAATGGTTCCCGCAGATCTGGGCAGGTTCGAATGCAAATACGTCCTCCTTCACATGGAGCTCTCTAAAAACCGGAGTCGAGGACGAACAACGGCTTAGGCGTGTGTGGGGAGCGAGTGTATCGGACCTCCGCTACCAAAATCCCTCATCGAAACGTCTGATGCCGCGAGCCGATTGTGGGTCTATGCCGGCTCTGTGTCGATCCCTGCTTCGGCGAGGTCCTTGAAGCCGCCGATATTGAACACGGCGGTATAGCCCATGTCCTGAAGGGTTTTTCCTGCCAGCGCGGACCGGCCACCGGAGGCGCAATGCAGAAAAATTGGTCTTTCCTTCTGAAAGGCTGGGTCGTGATAGGGACTTTCCGGGTCGGCGCGAAATTCCAGCATGCCGCGCGAGACGTTCAGGGCGCCTTTGAGTCTTCCTGTCTGCTGAACCTCAGTCGGATCACGAACGTCCAAAACGAGCGCATGGCCGGATTGAATTTTCTCCTTAGCCTCGGTCGGTGACAATTTGGGAACAGTCGCATTCGCTTCCGACAGTAATTCCTTGACTGTTTTTGGCATGGCGCCCTCTCACATGTAGGCCTGAACGGTGGAAGGCTCTTCCCTGTGCGCTCGTTCGTCAAGAGGAGCAAGCGGGTAGGGGTTCAGAGGCAACTGAGCGCGTTTCCGCGCGCCGCAGACGATCTCACCCATCATGGTGCAACAGTCGAGCGACATCGAGCTCCCATATTCGTGATGCTGGTCCGGGGCGCTCGCGAGCGATGAACCAGCCTTGGATCTCACTCGGGCGCATCCATTAGTCTGGACATGGCTTCGGGGCGAGGACGAGTCAGAATTTGAACGCGTCTCCCATCCGGAAACTCGATCGTGCGAAGAGTCATGACCTCAAGGCCGGCGTCGATTCCTTCTCGAACCTTGTCTGCACGTGAGGGCCCGGAGGTTCTATCGGCAACATTGCGAGATCGGACCGGTGGCTCGCTCCTCACGGCCGTACGGGTCTGTTGCTTACGAGTCTTGCTCTCATTCGCCGTTTTGCGCGGTTGAGGCTTCGAGTCAGCTCTATTTTCGTCCGTTGAAGAATAGGTCGGGCCGCTTCGTTCCAGCGCTTGCTTCTTGTTCACCACGTCTCCCTTCGCTGCAGCATTGATCTCCGTCAGCGGCGAAGGCGGTTGAGAGGTGGCAGGCTTCGGCGCGCTTGCAGCAGGGGAGGAAGCGCTTGAGGGAGGGGGGCCTGCCTCGGGAGGCGGATCAACCCAGGCACGTGGCGCTTGCGCATGGCCCGTCGACGCGAGGGCAAACAGCCCAAAGGCCAAGCTTGCATTACCAATCCATTGCAACCGTATTGCCATAATCGCCTCCTCTCAGATCAGGAAACGCTTGGCTGGCCCAGCCTGGTTCCATGGTCCATGCCGCATCGAAGCAACTTACCGTGAGATGAGAAGATATGGCCAAGGCTTGTCTGCTCGGCCCCGGCTCTGAAAACGCAGCCGTCATGCCTCTTGCTGCGGATTGAGGGCCATATCGCCGAAGGGGACGCGGTTCACCGTCAAACAATATGGCAAGCATCGAAGGGGCCGATTCCGCGCAAGGGAACGAGCGAGGAGCGGACTTCACCCGGTCAGGTCAGCCCAATATGATTATCCGACATAGGCTCCCTACTGGACGATATGTCTGGAGAGATGCAAGCCAGCGGCCGGATCCTGTCGAGCCGAGCTTTTAACGCAAAAGGGCAGCTCCCACCATCGGGAGCCGCCCCGCTGTCTGAAGGGTTAGATAACGATGAAGTCGGCGTAGGTGACGGCCTTGTTGACGCCGATATTAGCAAACGTCACATGGCCTCCAGATTTGTTCCCGTTCGAGTCGTACCAAACGTCGCCGGTCGTCTTGTTATAGCCGATATAGTCGTTCGCATCCTTGGCGGAGGACCCGAAGATGAAGGACGCCGAGCTGAGAACGCCTGTACTCTTGAGCGATTTGAAGATTGCGTTCTCGAGCTTGATCGTATCGTAGCGCGGACTGAAATCGACGATCCGGTCCTTGTTCGAACTGCTGTAGAGAGCCGTATTGAAAACGAAAACGTCGTATCCCGTTCCTCCATAGAGCGCGTCGTTTCCTGCTCCGCCATTCAGGACGTCATTGCCATCCATGCCCTTGATGATATTGTTCGCCGTGTTCCCAGCCAGCGAATTGTTGAGCTGGTTGCCGGTCAAATTAATCGCCGAACTACCATAAGCGGTCATATTCTCGACATAAGCGGATAACGTGTAGCTTACCCTCGTTACAATCCTGTCCGCTGTGCCCCCTGTCGAAGTCTCCACCACGACATCGTTCTTATCGTCTACATAATAGGTGTCGTTCCCTTTGCCTCCCTGCATGCGGTCGGCGCCGGCGCCTCCATTGAGAATATTGTTGGAGGATGTCCCGATCAGAATGTTGGACAGTTCATTGCCGGTTCCGCGGAGAGCGCTCCCCGTCAAAGTAAGCCGCTCGATGTTCGCTGCCAGGACATAGTTGATGCTGCTGTAGACGGTATCAATTCCGCTATTGGTCGCTTCGATGACGAGATCGCCTGCATGATCGACATAGTAAATGTCGTTCCCGATGCCGCCGTCCATGGAATCTGCGCCTGCGCCTCCATTGAGCGTATCGTGACCGGAGCCACCTATGAGCGTATTGGCAGCTGTATTGCCAGTGATCCGGTTATTGAGATCGTTTCCTTTGAGGGCTAGCTGTCCTGTCCCGCGGGCCGTCAGATGTTCGACGTTATCGGAGAGCGTGTAATTGACGGAGGTAATAACGTGATCGTTATCGCCGCCACCCGCGGCTTCGATTGCGAGATCGCCCGTATCGTCAACATAGTACGTATCATCTCCAAGGCCGCCCTCCATCCGATCTTCACCGGCAAGGCCATCGAGGATGTTGTTCATCACGTTCCCGATCAGGTTATTGCCTGATGCAGAATTGCCCTTCGCGACGATCGCTTTGCCCGTCAGAACGAGCTTTTCGACGGCTGTCGGGAGCGCATAATCCACGCTGCTATACACTGTGTCGATGCCACCCAGGCCATTATTGACCTTTTCGATGATCACATCCGTTACGCTATCAATATAATAGGTGTCGTCGCCATCTCCGCCGTCGAGCGTATCTGCGCCGCCGCCGCCATTCAGCGTGTCATCGCCTCCACCGGCCTTGATCACGTTGCTTGCAGCGTTCCCTGTGATCTTGTTGTTCAACGCGTTACCATAGCCGTTGATCGCCTTCAGTCCTGTGAGCGTGAGATGCTCCACATTATCGGGCAGGGTATAAGTGATGGACGACTTGACGTGGTCATCCGTTCCCTCATTTGCCTGTTCGACCACGACGTCTCCAGAGTGATTGACGATATAAGTATCGTTGCCGGCAAGGCCGTGCATGATGTCTGCGCCTGTGGTGCCGGCCATCAAATCGTCGCCGGAGGTTCCCTCTCGAATGGCACCTGGAACGGAAATGTCCCCTACATCCATTCCGGTGATCTTGTTGCCGCTGACCGTCGTACCGGTCGGTCCTCCATCGGTGTTGCTGATCTCCTCGCGGATGCCATAGCGCGCGTTGATCGCGCCGTTGGAGTAGATCGTGTTGTCCAGAATATGCGTGTTGGCCGAGTAGTAAGTGAGTTTGGTAACCGCATCGTCGAAGCGCGAGCGGATCTGGATCTCGTCATAGGTATGATCGGCTTCCTGGGAGTTGTTAAAGATGAAGCTGTCTCGGATGAGCGTATCGGTAGAGCCCTCTACCCGGATGCCTTGGCGAAGGTTTCCGTAGATCATCGCGCCAATGATCGACACATCGTCCGAGAGTTTGACCAGAATACCTTCTTTGGCATTGCCGTAGTACTCGCCGCCGAGGACCTGGATGTTCGTCACCCAAGGGATCGTCGTGTAGCCGCTTGGGAGAATGTCGCCCCGCTGGATGGTGAGGCCGGCTGATCCGTTGTCATAGGCCTTGTTGTTCTCCAGAATGAGATTACTCGTTGCGTTCTGAATATTGAATCCATGACGGTCATTATCGTAAGAGACGTTGTTCCTGTAGGTCCCTCCTGCCACAAAGTCGGCGACGAACCCATCGAGACCGTTTCCATGAGAGACGCAGTTCTCAAGCGTAACATTTGTCGTGACTTCGTGTGGATTGAATCCATAGGCCGTACAATTCCGAACCTCGACAGCAGATAAAGTGATATCGGACTGAACTTTGTTTTCTTCTGCCTTCGCGCCGCAAATGAATCCGGCCTGATGATCGGTGTTGTTGGCACGGTTTCCATCGATTGTCAGATTTGACACAGATACGTTTGAAACGTCTGTCAATGCCGTACGGACGATTCCGTTGATTCGGGCATTGAAACCGTCATCGAGCTTGATGACGGTCTGGCCCATGCCATCGCCTACCAGCGAGACGCCCGAGAGCAGCTCTACGCCACCTTTGGAGGGGTTCGCGGGATCGCCGGTTACTGCATATGTGCCTGCCGAAAGCTTAACGGTAACCTGTCCGCCGCCAGGATTCTTCATGTACTCGGCATTAGCGGCTTTGATGGCTGCATCGATTGCAGCCATGTCCGTCTTCGAGTTTCCTGACGGAGGGGCGACGTTGATGATTGTTGCCATTTTATGGATTTCCTTGGTGGAGAACCCTCATATAGCAAGGCATATTTTTCTATCGATTGCGCCTAGGGGGTAGCGCGTTGGAACAAGCGGATATCGAGAACTGGACTCGCATCGATCAAGTTCGACCCAAAAACGATCACTCCGATAGATCTGAAATCACCGCTATTCGCCATCCACTACTCATTAAGGTGGTCATCCTGCATGTCCGCGCGAGACCGGCCTCACGATGACGGAGCCAACCTCTACATATCGGAACTATACGATTCCTGTCTTAGGATCATTGCATTACGACGTAGCGACGCGTGCCGAAAGGCAGGCAATGACGATCGACAAGTTGACTGTCGTGGGTGTTTTGGAGGTCTTTGGAGTTAAACTCGGATCTTCCTGAGAGTAGTGTAAAGCGTAACCCCTCGGGAGTATCTCTCCAGCCGAAATAGTGACGAGAAAAAGCAGGCTTGGGGAGTATCTATTGGGTTGTGCCGGCGCCGCCGATTGAATGCGCCATGATCTCCTATTCCATCGGGAACAGCCTAATGCAAATCAGTGTCTTTGGAATTGGCTATGTTGGAGCCGTCTCGGCCGCATGTCTGGCCAACGACGGTCACAATGTCATCGCGGTTGATCCGAACCCGCAGAAGGTCGAGCCCTTGAATGCAGGCATCAGCCCGATCGTCGAGCCGGGTCTCGACGAGTTGATTCAGGGTGGAATTCGTTCCAGGCGGCTCAGTGCCACGAATGATGTACGCGAGGCGATTCAGGGATCAGACCTGTCGTTCGTCTGCGTTGGAACGCCATCGCGCTCAAACGGCTCTCTGGATACAGGCTACGTTACGGCTGCAGCCGAGCAGATCGGCGCCGCAATCCGCGAGAAGAACTCTTTTCACTCCATCGTAATGCGCTCGACCATCCTGCCGGGCACGATGGAGAGCATCGTCCTTCCTGCTCTGGAGCGCACGTCCGGCCGGCAGGCGGGAGTAGGATTCGGCGTAGCCTATTATCCTGAATTCCTACGAGAGAGCACGGCTATTGCGGACTATTACGATCCAGGCGCGATCATCTTCGGCAGGCACGACCAGGCCACCATCGATAGGCTGCTGGACCTTCACAAGGCCTTCAAGGTCGAGCCGCGGATTGTATCGGTTCGTACGGCAGAGGCCGTGAAGTACACCAACAACGCATGGCATGCCTTGAAGATCAGCTTCGCCAACGAGATTGGCAATATCTGCAAGGCTGCAGGAATTGATGGACACGCCGTGATGGATGTCCTCTGTTCTGATACCCGCCTCAACATCTCGAAAGCTTATCTCAAGCCAGGGTTTGCATTCGGCGGATCGTGCCTGCCGAAGGACCTCAGAGCTTTGCGCTTTGCCGCGCGTAAGCTCGAAGTTCCAACGCCTGTCCTCGATGCGACCATGGAAGCGAATGAGGAGCAATTACGGCGTGCCTACGCGATGGTTTCTGCGACCGGAAAGCGCCGCATCGGCATCATCGGATTGAGCTTCAAACCGGAGACAGATGACCTGCGCGAGAGTCCACTGGTGGAGCTCGCCGAACGCCTATTCGGGCGTGGCTACGACATACGCATTTATGATCCGAACATTCAGGTCTCGAAGCTGACAGGAGCCAATCTCAACTTCGTACGCTCTCACCTGCCGCACCTGACGTCCCTGCTTACGGCAAATATCGACGAAGTCATCGAGCATGCAGAGGTGTTCGTGCTCGGAAATCGTGCCGAGGCGCAGCGTCTGATGCGAAACGTGGACGATGGTCGTCCGCTCATTGATCTCGTGCGTATTGACCAGACAAGGTGTTCCGGTGATTTTTATCAGGGAATCTGCTGGTAACTCCAGCAGTGTCAGACTTTCCGAGTCCGTAGGGGCACACCTGCTTTATGTCGCCGCCGTGGCCGCATTCGCGGCCGTGCTGCCGGCGGAAGCCTATCGGATGATCGGTGGCGGATTCATCGGGACGTTCGGCATTCTGGCGATCTGGCGCTACGGGTGGGGGTTGCTCCATTTCGCCAGGGCTCTGATGTACAGGCTGAAGGTATTCCCGCGCATGAGAGCATCGGCCGATGTCCTCATCGCGCGGGAGACTCCCAACGCTTACCTGCTCGTGACGACGTTCCGCATCGATAGTGCTATCACGACGAGAGTCTATAAGGCCGCCTTTGAAGCGGCCATGACGGCTCCGGGCAAGGCGACGATCGTTGCATCGATCGTCGAAGCTGCGGATGAAAGATTGGTCAAAGCTCTTTTCCGAACCTTTTGTTCGAACCAGGACAAAGTGGACTTAGTTGTCGTCCGGATCGCCGGAACGGGGAAGCGCGATGCGCTTGCCTACGGGTTCAGGGCAATCGCCCGCCGATGCCCAGCCAAGGACGACGTCGTGGCGGTCATCGACGGTGACAGCATCATTCCTCGCGACCTCGTCAGGAAATGTGCCGGCTTCTTCCTGCAGGATCCGCAGATCGGTGCACTGACGACGGACGAGATCAGCGAGGTTCGCGGCAGCCGCATTTTCCAGGAGTGGTATGCCCTGCGCTTTGCTCAGCGTCATACGCTCATGTCGTCCATGGGGCTCGCCGAGCGTGTTCTGACACTAACGGGGCGTATGGCGATGTTTCGCGCAAGCATCATCTGCAATCCGGATTTCATCCGGCAGGTCGAACTGGACTACATCGATCACTGGAGGCTCGGCCGGTTCAAGTTTCTGACGGGCGACGACAAGTCGAGCTGGTTCTGGCTTCTGCGCAACGGATACAAAATGGCATACGTGCCGGATGTCGTCGTGTTGACCGTGGAGGATCCTCCATCCGACAACTTCGTGTCCGCGGCCGCGATGCTCATGGTGCGCTGGTTCGGAAACATGCTGCGGACCAACTCCCGAGCGGTTGCTCTCGGGCCGAAGCGCATTGGATTGTTCACCTGGTGGGCCATTCTGGACCAGCGTATCTCGATGTGGACGTCTCTGGTCGGATTCTCCGTGGCCCTAATCGCGACGCTGTTCATCGATGGCTATGCGTTCCTGCTCTACGCTTTGTGGATCCTAACGTCGCGATACATTCAAACCCTGTCTCTCCTGGCATCACGTTCAAGAGTATCTGTCTTCTATCCCTTCCTTCTCTACTTCAACCAGATCTTCGGATCGCTCATGAAGGTCCATATCACGTTCCGGCTGGACCGCCAGAAGTGGACACGACAGAAGACCACGGGGGGTAAACGGGATGCGAGACCTCCCTTGATCGCCAGCAGCTTCATGTCTGCCTACATGCATACTCTTTCACTCGCAGTCTTTCTGGCCATCTTGGCGTGGAGCATTGATGTTCTGCCGACGCCTCGCGGCCTGCTGATCTTTCCGTAAGCGGTGTATTCCAGATGGAGAAACGACCAATGTCGACGATCACGCATGAAGCTGAGGTTCAACGCCAGCATCCGCGTTATCGCCTGCCCATGAAATGCCTCCACAATGGCGCACCGGTTCCCGTGGTCGATCTTTCCGTCGGCGGCATCGGGTTGAAGATCGGCGCCTTCGACGCAAAGCCCGGACATGTCGCGGATATCATCCTGGTGTTCCCCTTCAGCGGATACGAGTTGACGCTGCCGATGCGAGCTGAAGTCCGCTACGTGAATAGGGAACATGGCCGGGTAGGGATGAGATTTGTGGACGTCTCCCCGCGCCAGGGCAATCTTCTGCGCTATATCTTGAACGCCTACCTCTCCGGTGATGTGGTCGAAGCCGGAGATCTGCTGGACGTCGTATCGCGCCGAAACGAAGGCAAGACCCGAGAGGTTCCGCCGCGCCAAAAGCCGGTAGGAGCCATCGCGCACGCCGCGCAACACGGGCGCAGCATTGCCGGGTATGGCGCCATTATCGCAGCAACCGTCCTGCTCGTCGGTTTCATCGGATCCGGCGTGTTTCAGCGGCTATACATCATCCCGGCGCAATCGGCGATGATCACCGCCGATCTTGTCACGGTTCCTTCTCCATCGAACGGGCAGGTGACGTTTATTGCGCCTGGAAGCGAAGTTCAGGCGGGTGAGCCGCTTCTGACGATCCAGGGGCCGCAAGGCACCAGTAGCATCGTCATCGACAGTCCGTGCGATTGCTTCGTGCAGGCGCGCTATAGCCGTACGTCGAACTTCGTCCGTGAGGGGGCGTCGGTCCTTGTCCTGCGCGATAAGACAAGCTCGCCGTATATTACCGCCAGCATCCCGCAGAGTGATGCTCTACGCTTCTATCGCGGTGCTCAGGCCATCATCGAGTATGCCGACGGCACGCGCGTTCGAGATGTTCCGACTGAGCCGATGCCGACTTTCTCGGCGGATGACGCTGCGACCGATCACTTTCTCGTCAAACTCGCACCAGGTCGAACGCTGGACGAGAGCGCAATCGGGCAGCCGGTTTCCGTCGTCTTCGATACTTTCTCCGGATCACGGATCGGAGCGGTGACTCAGAAGATCAGCGCCAGCCTGAATTGGCTCGGCACGCAGACGGCTTCGCTTATTGGCGAGAGCGGAGAGGGGAGAAGCACAAGGCAGACTGGACAAAAACCTGAAACTTATAACGGCGAACGAGTCGCGAAGCTTAAGTAATGACAGTTTCGTTGCTGGGGAATGCTGGGTTCGACGTGTCGAGATATGGAGGTAAACAATGAATAATATCATTCCTGTGCTGATGTGCGGAGGTTCCGGAACGCGTTTATGGCCAGTATCTCGCGCGAGCGAGCCCAAGCAGTTTCACGCGTTATCCGGACAGAGAAGCCTTTTCCAGCAGACGG
This sequence comes from Microvirga sp. HS2, assembly GCF_055792805.1. Lineage (NCBI taxonomy): Bacteria > Pseudomonadati > Pseudomonadota > Alphaproteobacteria > Hyphomicrobiales > Methylobacteriaceae > Microvirga > Microvirga sp. HS2. The sequence goes on along the minus strand of NZ_JBVVAJ010000016.1, from coordinate 93,748 downwards.
TCCAGCGCTTCTGCACTGATCTTTATGCGGAACCCCTCGTCATTGTGAACAATAGCCATCGTGACCTTGCGCTTCGTGAGATTGGCGAACTGCAGGCAGGCCCGGTCCGCCTGCTCGTTGAACCCAGCGTACGCAGCACCGCGCCTGCGATCGCTGCCGCTGCGGCTTTGATCGCGGAACAGGATCCTGATCGCCTGATGCTTGTAGCTCCAAGCGATCATCTGATCGAGCAGGCGGAGGTTTTTTCCAATGCGGTGAGCCAAGCGGCGCAGGCCGCGCATCAGGGTCAGATCGTCCTATTCGGTATTCGGCCGACGCATGCCGAGACTGGATTCGGCTATATCGAGATTGGAGAGCAATTCGACGAGGTAACCTTCAAGGTGGCGGGATTCGTCGAAAAGCCCAAGCGCAACGTAGCTGAATTGCTGTTCTCGGGTGGGGATCACCTGTGGAACAGCGGCATCTTCATGTTCACCGCGCGCACCATCATGGACGAACTCGAGCGCTATGCACCGGATGTTCTGGCCTGTGCTCGGCGCGCCGTCAGCACGGCTCACCGCAGCAACGATACCATCCGCCTGTCCGCAGAGTTCGACAGCGCTCCGGTTATCTCCATCGACTACGCCGTCATGGAGAAAAGCGAACGGCTCGTCTGCATGCCTGTTTCGCCAAATTGGCGCGATCTCGGTTCGTGGTCCGCACTTTGGGATGCGGGCCAGAAGGACGACAACGGAAACGTCGCTCAGGGTGACACCGTTCTTCGAGACGTGCGCAACAGTTATGTCCATGGGAACTCTCGCCTTGTGGCCGTCATGGGTGTCGAGAAGATCGTCGTTGTCGATACGGCGGACGCAGTGCTCATCGGTTCCCTCGATCAGGCGCAGAACGTGGGGCGTATCGCGAGTGAACTGGCATCGGCAAAGCGGCCTGAAGCCAACCTCCACCGCAAAGTTCGCAGACCTTGGGGATCTTATGAGTGCTTGAGAGTTGGCGATTGCTTCCAGGTCAAGCACATCATCGTCGATGTCGAAGGGCGTCTATCACTTCAATATCATCATCATCGTTCAGAGCATTGGACCGTCGTGTCCGGAACCGCTCGTGTGACGGTCGGTGATAATGTTCTGCTCATGACGGCGAACGAGTCCATCTACATCCCGAAGGGCGATGTTCATCGCCTCGAGAATATCGGGGACACTGAGTTGCACCTGATCGAGGTTCAGTGCGGCACCTATCTCGGGGAGGACGATATCGTGCGCCTGGAGGATCAGTATGATCGTATCATTACGATCTGATCGTCGAAGTCGCCTGCAGTGGGTCGCCGTCATAGGGATCTCACTGCTCCTGAGCTCAGGGAGCTGGGCTCAGGAGACAGGCGAAGTCGGGCGCCTTGCAGAGGAGGCGCGTCAGGCGCTCCTCTCTGCAGAGCAGGGGGCACCTTCCAAGCAGAAAGCCGCCTTCTATCAGACTGCTCTAGAGCGCCTTCTGCTTCTCGAAAAGTTTGGTGCACAGGGAACCTCCGGACCGTCTGAATTGCGGGATGGAGCGCGTGTGGAACTCAACCGCCTCGCCGATGACGGACTGACCCACGACATGCTGGGGGCCATGCTGCTGCAAGCCCTTCTGGTCGATCTCCGTGCGGGACAATCCCCGTCGGACAGAGCAGAACTCGGGGTCACGCTTCACCAGGTTGCCAGTGGGCAAAGGGCACCGGAGTATCGTGCGGCCGCATTCATTGAAATGGGACATGCGTACAGCAAAATCGGCGCGCAGGACCGTGCGCTGCGATACGCGACGCTTGCGCTCGACGCGGCAAAGTCCATCCCGGGGGCGGGCGAGCAGTCGGGAGCTTATAACGCGGTTTCCCGGCTCGCCGCTCGCCTCGGAACAACCGGCCTAGCCCTTGCGGAGCGCGCCGTAGCCCTCATCCCGCGTCCTCAGGACCGTGCGTATGCTCAACAGGATCTCGCCCGTGCCAAGCTCAAGGGAACAGCCTGGCAGAATGCCACGAAGGAGCAGTTGACTGCAGAAGCCCGTCGGCTCCTTGAGTCCGGCGATATAGAGGGTAGCCTGGAACTGGCGCTGGCACTGTCTGGCGGGAGCGAGAGGGAGAAGCTGCTGACGGACCTTCTGTCGGCAGCTCTCGAGCACAAGCGCTTCGAAACTGCTGTTGCGGTGGCGCAGGGTTTCGACGGTGCGGGGGAGCAGCAGAAAGCACTTGCATCCGTCGTAAAGGCGCTGGCAGAGAGCGGCGTTCCGCTGCAATCCGCGAACATTCTCCAAGCCATGCAGCACGGACCTGCAAGGATAACAGCTCATCTGACCGTTGGGGCTGCACTCGCACGGGTCGGGTATGGCGCGATGGCCGATCAGCTCTTCGCGGAGGCGCTGAAGGGGGCACGGGCGGCAGATCAGGCCGCGCAGGTCGTGATCTGGCCGGAGGTCGTACGCGCGCTCACCCAAGCTGGAAGGCTCAACGAGGCGCTGGAGTATGCTGCGCGGCTTGAACCTGGCTCGGATGCATCGTCGTCTCTCGGCGATCTCGCAAAACGCCTGGCAGACAGCGACCGGATTTCGGATGCGACCGCTCTGCTGCCTCGCATCGAGGAGCAGGATGATCGCTCCCATGCTCTCAGCGGAATTGGGCGTGCGAGGGCCGAGGCCGGGGATGTCGCCGGCGCCGTGCAGATCAGCACGGAACTGACTGATGCTGAGGATGTCGGCCGCATTCTCTCTTCCATTGTGAAGGCCCATTCGCAGTCCGGAAAGTTCAATGAAGCCTCAGCGCTGGCGGGTCGGATCGCGGACAAGCAATTTCAAGTCGAGGCCTGGGTCGAGATTGCTCGTCAGGCCGGCAGGAGAAAGGAGAACGCGACAGGCGCAAAAGCCATGGACGAAGCCATTCGGCTTGCAGAGGCCCAGGAGAAGAGCGATCGCGACAAAGCCTATTACACAGTTGTGAAGTCGCTCGCGGAACTTGGCAATAGAGCGCGCGCAACCGAGTTGAAGCAGCACATTATCGACGACGGCTTCCGAAGCCGGGCTGAGGAGGCGCTTGCAAAGGCTGCCGCCAAGCAAGCCATAGAGCAGAAGAAGCGCAGCAGCCTGCCCGACGTGGTTCTGAAGCGTGTCTTGAGCCAGCGGATGGGCGACGAGGATAAGCAAGAGGTCGCTCTTGAACTCGTTGGAGTGTCAAACGGCATTGCACCCGCTTCTGATCTCGTTCGCACAATATCGGACGATCGGACCCGCAATACCGCATTCCGGCGCCTTGCCGAGGCCCAAATGGCAGCTCTGTCCGAGCCCATCGACGAAAAGGCGGGAGAGCCCGCCGACAGCGTCGAGGCACTTCCTCAGGATACTGCCGAGGAGGGTGAGCTTGGAAGGGAGCGTCGGACCAGAAAAGGGCTGGTCATGGCCTCTGTCGAGAACGAGCTAACGACGAGCATCCGTCAGCCGCTTCCGCAGCGTTTCGCTCGTGCTTCCGATATCCGCGCCGCGGTTCCATGGCCGTCGGGAGCTGTGGCCGGTATCACTTTCGCAAACTATAATCTTTACATCTCCAAGTTCCTCGATGAGGGGCCGAGTGGCGACACCCGCCTTGAGCAGGCCGTGCGCTACCAGGGGATTCCGAATCCGCGCATCATCGTCGTCCAGTCCGGCACCACAACATTGGGAATGCTCGCGCGGCAGTTCCGGGGAACCCGGGACGAGAATCTGATCGCCATGGAGGGCGATGTTCTTACGTTGCGTGTTCCGGTGTTCGTGGCGCCTGGCGCCCGCCTCGTCCTTTCCCGGATGGATGTTCCCGTCTACCGATTCAGCGCCGATGCAGGCGCATTCATCGCCAGTGCCGGTGACCTCGATGTCACCGATGCCGATATCGTCGGCTATGACGAGAACGCGAAGGGTCCTGCCTGGTCGGACAGGAGCCTGACTCACCGGTTTCGTCCATTCCTTCTGTGCTGGGGCGATGGGCGCATGAACGTTGCGGGATCGCTGCTGACGGCACTCGGTTATGAAAATTCGAAGTCGTTCGGCTTGTCCTATTCGTCCGGCCCGATCCGGGTCTCGGAGTTGCGCGATCAGGCACACGCAACCGGATTCGTTGTCGACAACGTCTTCCGCAACTCGCATTTTGGGTTCTATTCCTATGAAGCCGAGAGCGTCCATATTATCGGAAACGAATACATCGACAACGTCATCTACGGCCTCGATCCTCATGATCGAACCCGCAAGCTGACGATCGCGCTCAACGCCACTTATGGCACGAAGGTCAAACACGGGATTATCATCTCCCGCGAGGTCGACGAGAGCGTCATCGTCGGAAATCTCACCTTCGACAATGTCGGTTCCGGCATCATGCTGGACCGGGACAGCTCCAACAACATCGTGCATGCCAATAGCGCCTTCAATAATCAGCAGGACGGCATCACTCTGTTCGAGAGCTCATGCAATCTGATGACCGCCAATCATCTTCTCGCCAATAAGCGCGACGGGCTGAAGGTCAGAAACAGCTTCGACATCGGAATATACGGGAACCGGATCGAGACGAACGGCGGCGCCGGCGTCAATGCCTATGTGGCTAACCTGCTCGAGACGAAGAGCGGCGAGACGCGTGACTTCAAGATGGATCCATACGATCCCGTAACGAGCATGTCGCTCCGCAGAAATCTTGTTTCCTCGAATGCCGTCGGCATCAATGCTCAGGGTGTGTCAGGCCTGGCCATGCTGTCGAACAGGTTCGTTAGACAGTCCCGCCGTCTCTTCGGAGGAGATCTGCGGGGACTCGAGGGGCTGGTTCTCCAGTCATCGAACTCAAGCATGCTAATCGCGAGCACCTGCCGTCCCGTGAGGCCGGCTGTCGCCTGCCACCTGCGGGAGCAGGGCTATTTCGAGGGCGGTGCGGATGTCCACATCTTCGATCCTCACGCCAGGAACGATTGCACGTCCGTAGACGGAAGTGTGCAGCAGCGCGCCTTCAGCAACACCTCCCAAGGAACATAAAAGAGCCGGTATGAAACGCATCCTTGCCATTGTTCTTCTGAGCGTGATAGCGGCGGGCCCGTCCTACTCACAGACTGCTGCGAGGGGCGTCTTCGATGTGGAACAGCGTCGTGCCGCTCTCGCACAGCCTACCAATGTCGCGATCCGGGCCGCTTGCCTCGCGATCCCACGGGAGGCGTCATGGGCCACGCTCAAGCCTATCATGTCCCTCAAATCCACTGAGGGGTACGGGACGGACGGATCGGCCAATGACTATGCCTGGGCGGTGATGGTTCTGACGGGACGTGCTGTTGGTGGCGACGCAGCGTCGGAACTCGCACTCCGCGAGCTGCTGGTTACCTGGGCGGATGCGAATGCCTTTACTCAAACGGAAGTCGAGAGCGATGCCTATTATGCGCTCAAGCGCGCGCTCCTTCCGACCATCATCGGTTACTCGGTCGTTCGATGGAATCCGGACGACGAGCAGCGGCGCGCCATTTCGGCTTGGATCGGCTCCCTCGTCAGAAAGGTGGACCACACCTTCGATGGATCGGTCGACCACAACAACCACCGCTATCTCACAGACAGCGTGCTGATGGCATGGGGGGCTGTGGCGGGGGATGAAGCTCTTTACGCCAAGGGCATTGATCGTTACCGCGCGATTCTCAAAGAGGCGCGAGTGGACGGAAGTCTTCCCCTCGAGACGCGCAGGGGAGCGCGAGCCCTGTGGTACATGCGCCAATCGCTTTCCAGCATGACGGTGATGGCGGAGATCGCGGCAGCGCAGGGAACGGACCTTTATGCCCTGAATGAAGGAGGCGTCACGTACGACCGGATTCTGTCCTACACCCTCAACGGGATCACAGAGCCGAAGGTCGTCCTAGCCTATGCGTCGGAAAACTACATCCCCGGCGAGGAGTCGGATTTCCGCAAGGCCGATCTGGGCTTTCTCACCAAACGCGGCCACGGGCGCCATTACATGGCGTGGGCGGAAGCCGTAATCGCCCGCGACCGATCCGGGCTGGCGACGCGCAGGCTGAAGGCTCTTTTCGTCCGCAGCGTCAAGATTGACAGGCCTCTGATCGACGAGTTCGCGGGAGGCAATGCGACATGCATGTGGGGGCGCTGATGATGAAACGTTCAAGCCTCGCAGCCATCGTCGCGACAAAGGCGCTTCTGGCGCTCACACCGGCATGGTCGCAGTCCCTGTCGGAGCAGGAGATACGCGACCGCTTTACGACCGTCATGCAGCGGATCGAACAGTTGCATCAGCGGCATGATCAGGATGCTTTCATCGAGCAGGCGCAGATCCTTCAGAGAGGAGTGCCCCTCAGTGAGACGAATCCGCTGCGCAGGGCTCAGCCGGACGAGGCTGCGCGGCTCCTCGATCGCGCCTTGGCAACGCCCGGGCCGCGTTGGCCGGAAGCTGCCGTTCGACGTGCCAAACTCTTGCTGAACACAGATACCGACGAGCCTTCGAAAGTGCGCGCGGCGGAGCTCCTGCGCCGTGCCGCCGCCATGCAGAACAGAGAAGCGGCCTATCTGCTCGCCGGTTTGATGGAGGCGGGGAATGGTGTGCCGCGCGACACGGCCGGAGCCAAAGGGTTATACCAGGTCGCACTGCGCCTGGGTCATGGCCTGTCAGGTCTTGCTCTTGCACGGCTCGAGAGCGATGCGACGAAGGCTCATGTTTTCGCCACCCAGGGCCTGCGGCTCCTGTTCCAAGAGGCGCGCCAGGGGTCCGGGGATGCTGCGAGAACACTCGCCGATCATTATCGCTCAACCAGCGAAAGCTCACCTGAGCGATTGAACGTCGCTATCGAATGGTACCGGCGAGCGTCCGATTTGGGAGATGCGGAGGCGTCGTTCCAGCTCGGGCGGATCAAACAGGACATCAGGTCTCCCCTGTATCGGCCCGATGAGGCGCGTTCCGATTTCGAGAGGGCAGCCAAGGGTGGGTTGTTGGAAGCGGCGCTCCTTCTTGCTGAGGATCCTTACAACGGCGGGTCTCTTGGTGTTCCCGCCGCGGAGGCCGAGATCTGGCTCAAGAGGTCTCTCGAAAGCAAGTCGCCGAGGGCCCTGGTCGCAGGCATCGAGATCCGAAGCCAGCAGGGGCGGGAAGGGCGTGAGGAGGCGAAGCTCTACCTCGCCGAGGCCCTGAAGGATGCCGGGCGCGAACCGATGGTTCTCGTCGCCCTGGGACGCTATCTGCGCGCCGGCGATCTCATCGGGAGAAACGTCCCGCTTTCACTCGCGTTTTTCGACAAGGCTGCCGCGCATGACAACATAACGGCCGGGTACGAATATGCGCGCACCGTGTTCGGCTTCCCGGACGCGGCGACGGAGCCGATGAGAAGGATCGCGGTTGAGCGTCTTCAGAATGCGGCGGAGCGCGGCTACGTGAAGGCCGCGGTGACCCTCGGCGATGTTCTGATGAACGGCAGCGGCGTCGATCCGGCGCCTTCGGAAGCGCGGCGCTGGTATGAGAAGGCCGTCGAAGGCGGGTCGACGATCGCGCTCGTGCGTCTTGGTGATCTGTACCTTCGACGATCCGACACGATGGATGTCTCCCGCGCGATCGAATGGTACCGCAAGGCAGCGGATGCGAGTATTTCAACCGCGATGATTCGCCTCGGGCGCATGTTCAGCGAAGGTCAAGGCGTCCCGCAGGATTATGCGCTGGCGGCCACATGGTTCAGTCGTGCGGCGGCCGCAGGCAGCGGTCCTGCCATGGTGGAGCTGAGTGCACTCTATTCGCGCACCGGCGGACCGGGGCATTTCAATCTTGCACGGGACGTCCTCGAGAAAGCGGTTCGAGCCGGGGACGCGCGAGCATCCATCGCTCTCGCGAAGCTCTATCTTGCACGAGGGGAGCAGCCCCTCGCGGAAGCGGTGTTGAAGAAGGCGGCGGACAGTGGGGATCCCGAAGCCGCCATCTGTATGGCGGAGCTCTATTTGTCGGGATCAGCCGATCAGCCGGCTCTTGCTCGCCGCTGGCTCGTGTCGGCTGAGAAAGCCGCCGCCGGCAATAATGAGCTGATGGTTCGAATTGCCGTTCTGCAGCTGAAGGATGCGGCTCTGCGCAGACAGGCGACCGCGACTCTGGAGGCGATCGCTCGAAAGAACGACACCGATGCCATGACGGCTCTCGCGGAGGCGCTGCTGGACGGGGCCAGCATCGGGCCCGATCCTGAACGCGCGGAGGCGCTTCTTTTGCGGGCCATTCAGCTTGGGGACGATGGAGCGCGCTTCGTGCTTGCCAAGGCCTATCGTGAGGGGAATGGTCTCGAAAAGAACCCCGCTCGCGCCGTCGCGCTCTACCGCGAGATCCGTAGCGACGAACCGGACGACGCGAAGGTGCTGCTTGCCTTGGGCGAGGCTTATATGCGCGGCGAGGGAGTTCCCCGCGACCCGGCGCTTGCGACTCAATTCTACGCGCAAGCTGCGCGAAATGGAGATCCTGAAGGAAAGGCGCGTCTGGGGACGGCCTATCTTTATGGAGGTGGTGTTCCTCACGACGGAGCCGAAGCCGAGCGCCTTCTTTCGGAGGCCGGTGAGGGCAGTGTGATGACGGCGAGGCTCCAGCTCGGAGAGGCCAAGGCTTCCGGCATGGGAACCGCCATCGATCCGGAGGGGGCGTTCGCATCCTACCTGCGGGCCGCGGAGGCGGGATCGCCTGAAGCCATGATCGAGGTGGCGCGCGCGATCAGACAAGGCTTCGGCACTCAGGCCGACCCGGCTTTGGCGCAATCCTGGCTGGAACGGGCGGCGCGCATGGGGTCGCAGGATGCTCTCTATGAGCTTTATCGCGTGAACGCGGTCGCCAAGGATGCGAAGCCGCAGGAGGCGGAACGGTGGCTCGTTCAGGCGGCACGGAGCGGCCATGCCGCTGCCATGTACCATCTCGCGCTGCGCTATCGCCCATCCTCACCCGATCAGAACAGCATCGATGGGAACGAATGGCTCGCCAGAGCCGCGCAAGCCGGTCATTGGCAGGCGATCAAGGCGATCCGCAAGAAGAAGCTGCCCGAGCCTGGAGACGGCGACGACGATGAATAGGCATCGACAGAACAGCGACGATTCCGGGGCGAGGGGAGATGCCATCATGAAACAGTCGGCCGGCGAGCATGGTTCGGTGACAGCCCGATTGACAGGCTCGCGAGGAGCCTCGATCGCGATTATTCTTGCAGGATTGATCGCCGCTTCGGGCCCTCTCCAGGCCCAGACGGGCAATTCCCGTTCCTTGGCGCCCACGGCCGATTTCCGCAAGCTCTGCGCCGCTCCCCCGAAGGTCGTGCTGACGCGGGATTGGAGGAAATGGGACAAGAAGCAGGCCGTGCGCAACCTCGACGAGATGTTTGACGCGGCCGCGCTCTACGCGGCTGGTTCACCCCAAGTCGCTCGCGATCCGGTGACGGCCCGTAGGCTGCTGGAAGAGTTGTCCGCCCGCACCTGGCCGGGGAAAGGGCGGGCGCTCTATCGCCTGGGCCAGTTGATGCTCGATCCTGCGGCGGGTCCCGTCGACGCCGAGCGGGCCGCGTCGTTGTTCTCGTCCGCAGCCTCCATGCTTCACATGGATGCCGCCGTTCAGCTCGCCCGGCTTCATGAGCAGGGTCGGATCAAAGGGGCTGATGTGAAGGAGGCTGAACGTCTTCTGCGGACGGCCTCCGCGGCGGGCAATGTCGACGGCGTGATCGGGCTCGCGCGTCTCCAGCGGAGCGGCCGCATTGGTGTGGTATCGCAGACCGCGACGGAAGATCTCATCAAGCTTGGGCTTCTCATTCTTTACGGCGATCTGGGGCGAGGGAAGTGCAGCTCGCTGTATGAGATCGGCACGATTCTGTCCGACGAAACACTCGTTCCAGGCGGGTTGCCGGAAGCGATGAAGTGGTTCGAGGCGGCTGCGCGGCAGGGCGATTATCGGGGGGACATGGCACTCGCCGAGATCTACATGCAAGGAAAGGTCAATGCCGGGCCGGGCGTTGTCCTCATGCATCTTACCAAAGCCGCCGAGGCGGGCTCAGCGCAAGCCATGACCTCGCTGGGTGAGTACTACCTGCGCGGGGAACGTGCACCCAAGAACATCGCCAAAGCCGTGGCTTGGCTGGAGAAGGCGGGAACGTACGCCGATGTGGACGCCTACAAGCTCCTGTCCCGGCACTATCGTGGGGAGTTCGGATCGCCTCCGGATCTGCCGAAGGCAGCGGATGCGCTGTCCCGAGCCATTGCTCTGCCGGGGCATACGTCCAGCGTCATCGTTTCGCTCGCCCGCCTTTATGCGGTCGGAATCCAAGGGCAACCGGACATCGAGCGCGCGCTCGCCCTCTACCGGCAAGCAGCCGACAGTGGAGACCCCTCGGGCCTGACGGAACTTGCCAAACTCCTGCTCGCCCGGCCGCAGGATGCTCACGGGACGGATGTTCTCGGGCTCCTCAATGAGGCGGCTGGCCGGGGAAATCCTGATGCCATGGGCCTCCTCTCCGACCTCTACGAATGCAGTGCCGTCGTTCCTCCGGATATGGAGCAGTCACGGTCCTGGTTGATGCGCGCGGCGGCGGCGGGGCACGCCCGCAGCATCGCGGCACTCGCCTCACAAGCCGATGTCGACCCTGAGGCCAAGCGTCGGAGTGCGGAGGCGCTCAAGCGTTCTGCGGAGAAGGGGGATCGCGAGAGCATGGTGTACCTGGCTCTTGCCTACCGGACTGGGCGAGGGGCCGAGCGGGACGAGCGTCTGGCCGCTGAATGGCAGAACGCCGCGCTGGCTCCGGGTGAGGACCTTTCTCGAGCTCAGCTTCTTCTGGCTCGCAAACTTCTGACCAGTGGGAACACCGAGGCCGACCGAACACTCGCACGCAGTCTTCTTGAAGAGGTCGTCAAAGGAGGCGATGCGAGTGCTATGTTCGAGTTGGGACGGGCTCTGGTGTCTTTCAGCCAGCCCGGGACTTCCGAGAACACACGTGGCGTGATGCTTCTCCAGAAAGCGGCTGCATCCGGTGTCGTTGCCGCGATGGTAGAGCTGGCCGAACAGCCTGACGATCAACTCCGCGCCACTGGTAAGGCAGCCGGCGACTGGAGAAGAGCTGCGGCGGAGGCCGGGAATGCCCGTTCCGCCATTGCACTCGCCGCCCTTGCCAAGGACCCGGCTCATGCGTCTGCATGGATCGACCGGGCCGAGGCGCTTCCGGTCTGCTCTGCGAGAGACATGGTGGATTTGGCGCAGATCCAGCATCGCATGAACAATCCTCACGCGGCCGAACGGGCCCGCCTCTGGCTTCAGCGCGCAATTGCCGACATGAAGCTTCATGAGCCGGATCCGGCGACGCTGTTCCAGATCGGCCGTGCCATGCTCAATGGCGTCGGAGGACCCTTCGCCCCGCAGGAAGCAGTGACGTATGTCGAGCAATCCGCCGAAGCAGGGAAGGTGGAGGCGATGCGCTTCCTCGGCCGCAACTATGCCTCCGGAGCCCTGGGAGAGGGCATGAGCACTCTCGCCGTCGAGTGGCTGGTCAAAGCCATGCAGGCTGGAGACGAGGGCGCGGCGTCCGATCTGTCCCGTCTGGCAGCGACATCCGAGGGCGATGCTGGATCTGCCGTTGCAGCTCTCAAGGAGTCTGCGGACAAGAGCTTCGTCCCCGCTATGCGCGAATACGGACGCAGTCTTCAGTTCGGCTTTGGCGTGGCTGCAGATCCTGCGCAAGGGGCCGTGTGGCTACGCAGGGCAGCCGAGGCGGGCGACATCGTCGCCATGAAGGAACTCTCACGCGCCTATGCATCAGGCTACGGCGTGGAATTGTCGGCGAATGTCAGCACCGACTGGCTCCTGCGCGCCGCCAATGCGGGCGACACGGAGGCCATGTATGGCGTCAGCCTCGCGATGACGCTTGGATTTGGAACTGAGGTGAATGCGGACGCTGCACAACGATGGCTTGCGACTGCCGAAGCGACGACGCGCAAGTGATCGTTCGAGAATGGCCGACATGAAGCACAATCTCGATCGCCGAGGATAAGTGTAAGGAGAAGCCGATGATCAGAACGAGCCACATTGCGCTCCTGAGCTGCCTTCTGGCGAGCAGCGCGCTCGCTGCACCGGAGCGGCAGGAGAACGCGCCTGCCGCGTCCTCTCCCGTTCAGGCCAGCCCCAGCACGGCGAAGTTGAAGGCGATGCCGACCGCGCGCCTTCTCAAGCTCGGGCAGGCCGCTCTCACGGCCGAAGTCGAAACGCCGGCTTTCACGACGGGGCTTGAAGCTCTGAAAGTTGCGTCCTCGCGGGGAGATCGCCTTGCGACGCGGATGCTCGGCAAGATCATGGCGCGCCATGATCTCGACGTCGCGGAGAATGGTCCTGCCCGCATCGAGAGCCGGCTGCGATACGAAGCGATGCAGGGAGCCTCCAGTTCTGTCCTGGCCATTGCAGGGATGTACGACCGGGGCGATGGCGTTCCCAAGGACGCGAAGAAAGCGGCCGAGTGGTATCTCTGGGCTGCAAGGGTGGGGAATCGTCGTGCGATGGCGAATGTCGCCTATTCCTTTGGAACCGGGCGAGGGGTTGCGCGTGATGAGGAAACAGCCTTGAAATGGCTCAAGGAGGTCAATCCTGGCCGTGCCCGGATAACGCTTGTCGATATCGGGTGGGCGTTGGCGACCGGATCGGAGGGGGCGGCAGACATGCCGGCGGCTCTGCGCTTCTTCGAGAAAGCTGCGCAGATCAGTCCGAATGTCGCTTACCAGATCGCACTCGATCTTGAGCGCGGCACGAATGGGATACAGAACCGGGACGCTGCTGGACATCTGATCCGAGTTGCCGCCGAGCGCGGCGACAGTGCCGCGGCGACGCATCTCGCAAACATACTCGCGGGCAGCGACAAGCTCGAGGATCAGCGCCAAGCCGTGCAGTGGTACAGTCTGGCCGCTCTCGACAAGGAAAATTCCGCCGCAGGGCAAGGACTCTCGCGGCTCATCGCCTTGCGCCCTCAAGGCGACCTCGTGGCCAGCATAGTCTCGGGCTTGGAAAAAGCAGTGGACGCAGGAAATCACGAGGCTTTCCTCGGCTTGGCGCAAGCGTATTCCGATGGCATCGGCGTGGAGGCTTCGCCCGACCGCGCCGCAACCCTGCTCCGGCAGGCCGCTGATGCAGGCATCCCCGAGGCGAAGTACCGGCTCGGTCTCATGTACAAAACCGGCACCGGCGTCGGCATGGATCTCAACAAGGCCATCGAGCTGATGAGCAGCGCACAGGAAAGCGGATTTCCATTGGCCGCCGTCGCCTTGAGCTCGATGGTCGATCGATCCGTCACGAGTACGCTTCCTGGGCAGACGGCGCCAGCCACGGATAGAGCAGAAACCGCCGCGCAATGATCGGAGCTCATGGTCTATCCCGGGCGGAAGGCATGATCATGCGGTCCGGTGCGCCATCGATGGCAGCCCGCTCGAACCGCACGATACGCGTGAGAATTTTTCGACAAAGTGGATCCGGTCCGCCGCCAAAAGTTGTGCCGCGCGGGAGGAAAGGGCCGATCCCACGCGAGTTGAAGCAATTCTAGCAAGGGCGGCGAGGGTCGATTTTCTCACCCATCTGACCCTTGATACCTGTGTGTTTTCCGGCGATTGCATTGCCGCAGATTCTGCCCTGAGGCCCGCGCTTAACCTTCAAGCTGCCGACCTCATTGTCGCGTAGAGTGTTGGAGTAGGCATTGTTGCCGATTCCGTCTCCGGTTTTATCCCCGCCGAAGCGGATTCCGGCACCGCGATTGCCGTAGACGATGTTGTAGCGGAAGGTGTTGCCGCTGCCGCGGGAATCGAGACCCGCCGACTTTCTGTCCCGCTGCCCTGTACAGCGATTATGCTCAACGATATTGCCGGAAGAACCTTCCTTGATATCGACGCACTCGTTCCCACGCGTGTTGAACGTATTGTGGTGAATCCAGTTCGCATCCGACCGGTCGACGGACGCATCAGGCGCGCCCCTTTGTCCGAGTTGCTCCGGAGCCGTGCCGATGTAGACGCCCTCGCCGTTCTTGCCGCCCTCTTTAAAAACGAAGTCGTGGATGCCGCAGTTCTCAATCGTCGAGCTGGCGATCTCGTTGCGCTGGGCATGATACCGCAGCCGCACGCATTCACCGCCTGCATTCCTGAGATTCATGTGAACGATGCGAAGTCCTGTGACGCCGTCGCCGGGCCGGCTCCCGATGGCGTAGATCAGCTTGTCTCGGTAGCTAGCCTTGCCTTCCGACGCATTGTGCCTACCGTCGATTGTGAAACCGTGCAGTTCAATGTAGTCATGGTTGATCTCGACGATCCTGTTTGCGCCCGCTCCCGAAACGATGGCGCTGCGTCCTCCTTTGATGACGATCGGGCGACCAGGATGACCGTCCCTTACGGTTCTGACGTCTTGAAAGTATCGACCGGGAGCAAGCTCGATCGTATCTCCGGACTTCGCTCGCTCCAGTGCAGCTTGGATGCTGTACAACGGATCGGATTTCGAGCCGGTTCCCACTGTGCTGCCCGAGGGCGACACGAAGTAAGTTTCGGCCCATGCGGCATTCGTGGAGAGCCCAAGGAGCAGCGCGAACGTCCAGCCCGGCGATATGGTTCGAAACGCATATATTCCGCTCATGTGTATCTCCACGCAGATGCCGTGGAAGGGCAGGTGCACCGCGCCGCATTCCACCGCTCCGTGCGGCGCGGTGGCCGCTTCTGCAGGTGCAGTGAACCCCTTATCTTGATTGCAGACTGCGGTGGAAGCATCGTCGCTGTCGCTTATCCGAAATTGCCTCTTTCAGCGGATGTTCTTGGGGGGCGTATTGCTGCAGCGGGTTTCAAATGGGAAATGTCGAGAAGAATGCACATGATCTCATGATCGTGTATCTTATGGCTCTGAAAATCGGCATTCGTTTCAGACCGAAATCCTATACTCCCTAAGCAGTAACAGATACCTCCTTTGCCTCGTAGTCCGGAAACCGGCTGTTCGTATAATTGGAGGTAATCTCTGCGAAAAGGCTCGCTCGTATGACAAATATCCTTCAAGTTACGACGATCTTGGGGTGCAAGAACTCAATGCTCCGTGAGGGGATCAGACACATCTTATCCAGCACGCGGTACAAAGTTCATCCTGAAGATCTGAGTTGCCGCGGTACGACCGTGCCGCAGGTCTACGGTCATGCCCCTTTTCTCTTCATCATCGATAGTAACCTCTACCCGCATGGGATGAACAATCTCGTCCGGGATCTCAAGGCGCAACATGTCAGCGCACGTGTCGTCATTCTCGCAGACGGCTTCGATCTTGAGGAAATGAAGCTCACTCTCCAGGCCGGGGCAGATGGCTATTGCCTTGCAACGACAGGATGCGAGGCAATGATAAAATACCTCGATCTCGTCATGCTGGGGGAGGTGGTTTTCCCGTCGTCAGCTTTCCTGAGCACGATAATGCCATCGGGCGAGGCGACCGCGTCACAGGACGAGGATGCGGCGGTCGCTATGGCTCTTCCTCAGATGGAGCGTTTGGCGGAGGCCAAGGATTCCGTCATTCGCACCCTGTCCAGCCGCGAAGCGGAAATTTTGCAATGCCTCATGGAGGGCGCGCCCAACAAGGTCATCGCACGCAAGCTCGATGTCGCCGAGGCAACCGTCAAGGTTCACATCAAAGCGATCTTGAGAAAAATCCGGGTGGCCAACCGCACCCAGGCCGCCATGTGGGCCGTCAATCATCTGTCCGGTGGCAATCAGGAGCCATCCTGGTCGCAACTTCAGCCGAGCGATAGGGGAATGTCGCAGGCGTCGCCCTTCATGAAAATCTGCTGAAGGCAGAGGACCAGGAGCCCGGCTTCGGCTGAGCGCGCCATGCGGACCATTGGATCACGACCGTGATCCAATGGTCCGCATGATGCATTATCCCGGTTTGGACGAAGCGGGCGGGTCTCAAAAGCGGAGGCCACTTTGGCCGTTCTCTGGCTTAATGCAGATTGTGCGTAAGCTTGATCGTAAATAGCACTCTGCCGGTGGTGTCCGTTGCCTCCAGCCGCCACCGATCCCACTCGATGAGTTCACCCTCTGCCTCGGCGCGAAGCTCCATGACGGCCTTGAGAGCCTGGGCCCAGGCTTGGTCCAAATCCCTGACTTCGACGCCTTCATCGTCGATCATTGTTTCATCGTCGCTAATCAGGTTGAAAAAACATCTCATGATCAGTCAGGCAGATCGGCTTTTCGGTTCGGTTATATCATTTTAGGACGCCTGGCAGGCGTTTCCACAGGCGGCTTCGAGGCAGCAGCCTCGACTATCGTGCAAGATCTTAATCACAGGTGTGCCCTGAATAGCATAGTCGATGTAGATTGATTCGACTTTAGTCTGGTCACTCAACGGACGTTCATAGGTACATAGAGCGTAAGATTCAATTCATGTACTGCAAAAGAAACTATATAACATGCAAAAGGGCATTTTTTTAACAAACTTTTAAGAGATGTGAAGACGAGGTCATTGTAGGAGTGGGTCAAATAAGCTAATTTACCTAAAGAAAAGTATCGTATCCCTCATCTTTCGACTTGAAGCCCAGAAAAAGGCTCTCCTATGCGGAAATCCTACGATCTTGATGGCTCGTCACTTCCAGGCGTACCGCTCACGAGAGATGCCGGGCAGGCCCGATACCTGGAATTGGCCCGCGCGTCAGAGAAAGCCCAGGATCGATACATGAATTCTCAAACGATCCCGACGCTCCTTGTCGAATCCAATACCCTCCTGCGTGAGGGATTGCGACGGATCCTGACGGAGACGGCCTACAATCCTGTCGCCTTGTCTCCGAACCTCGATGGCGTCCTTGCGGAGTGGGGGGCGGAGACCGGCCCGTTTCTGTTGATCATGGGCTGCGCGCGCGATCACGATGAGGCCTGCACCCAAGTTCAGCAGATCAAGAGCCGATACGACTCTGTGCGTGTGCTGATGCTGGTCGATCAGTACGACCTGAAGCAAATCATCTCCGCGTTCCAGGCCGGAGCGGACGCCTACCTGATCAAGTCCGTTTCCTGCGAAGTTCTCGTGAAGACGCTGGACCTGGTCATGCTCGGCGAGGTCGTGTTCCCGTCGGCGGTTCTCGATCTGCTGAACGAGCATGTTCTGCGGCCGAATGGAGAAACCAAGACCCCGGGAGCCGAGAAGGCCGCCGACGAGCAATTTCAGAGCAAGGGATTGTCCGTGCGTGAGACCGTGATCCTGCGGTGTCTGATGGAGGGCGATTCGAACAAGCTCATCGCCCGGAAGTTCGATATCACCGAGGCCACCGTCAAAGTCCACGTCAAGGCGATTTTGCGCAAGATCCATGCGAAGAACCGGACGCAGGCCGCAATCTGGGCCGCAAGCCATCTGCCCGCCGACGGGCAGATGTCGGCTCAGTAAGCGGGACGGTATCACTTCAGGCCGATTGCCTGATCTCTTCGACGATCGTCCGGCCGTGGTCTTCCAGGATCATGGCCGCACCTTTTTCGGCGATCATCAGGGTCGGCGAGTTGGTGTTGCCGCTGGTGATCGTCGGCATGACCGAAGCATCGACGACGCGCAATCCCTCGGTGCCGCGAACCCGCAGGCGCTCATCCGTCACGGCCATGGGATCGCTCTCGATCCCCATCTTCGCCGTACCAGCCGGGTGGAAGATGGTGGTGCCGATATCACGGGCGCCGCTGAGCAGTTCGTCGTCCGTCTTCAGATGGGCGCCGGGCTTGTATTCTTCCGGATGGTATTTCTGAAGCGCTGGCATCGAAACAATGTGACGGACGAGGCGCAGGGAATCCACCGCAACCTGCTGGTCCTCCGGTGTGGACAGGTAAGTGGGCCGGATAGCGGGAGCATCGGCCGCGCTGCCGCTCCGGATCTTGATGCTGCCGCGGCTCGTCGGGCGAAGATTGCAGACGCTCGCCGTGAAGGCGGGGAAGGGGTGCGGCTCTTCGCCGAACTTATCCAGTGACAGCGGCTGGATGTGAAACTGAAGGTTGGGCGTGGCGTATTCGGCGGAGGACCGCGTGAACGCTCCCAGCTGCGACGGCGCCATTGTAAGGGGCCCGCGCCGGAACAAGGCGTATTCGAGCGCCATCAAGCCCTTCCTCACGAGTGAGCGATATTCCTCGTTGAGTGTGCGGACACCGGAAACTTTGTAGATGGGGCGCAGTTGGAGATGATCCTGCAGGTTCTCGCCGACGCCGGGCAGATGCTGAAGGACCTCGATGCCATGCTGCTGCAGAAGAGTGCCGTCGCCGATGCCGGAAAGTTGCAGGATCTGCGGGGAGGCTACCGCACCTGCAGACATGACAACCTCCTTGCGCGCATGAATTCGCCTGAGTTGTCCCTGCTGCAGAATTTCGACCCCGATAGCTCGCCTGCCTTCGAAAAGGATGCGCGTGGCGTGCGCATTGATCTCGAGCTTGAGATTGGACCGTGACAGGGCGGGCTTCAGGAAGCCGCGCGCCGCCGACCACCGCCGGCCGTTCCTCTGGTTGACGTGGAAGTAGGAGATTCCCTCGTTGCTGCCGGTGTTGAAATCGGACGTGCGAGGAATGCCGGCCTCGACGGCCGCTTCGATGAACGTATCGAGGATATCCCAGCGCATGCGCGGCGCTTCCACGCGCCATTCTCCCCCCGCGCCATGATGCTCGCCAGCGCCGAGGTAATGGTCCAGGTGCTGGCGGAAGATCGGCCGGACGTCGTCCCAGCCCCAGCCGTTCAGGCCCATCTGACGCCAGTTGTCGTAATCCTCGCGCTGGCCGCGCATGTAGATCATGGCATTGATGGCCGAGCAGCCGCCGAGGACCTTGCCGCGCGGATAGTTCAGGACGCGTCCGTTGAGGCCGGGTTCGCTCTCGGTCTTGAACATCCAGTCGGATCGTGGATTCCCGATCGCGAAAAGATAGCCCACGGGAATGTGGAACCAGATCCAGTTGTCCTTACCGCCAGCCTCCAGGAGGCAAACGGAATTGCGTGGATCCTTCGAGAGGCGGTTCGCCAGGACGCAGCCCGCCGAACCTCCTCCGATGATCACGTAGTCGAACGTGGTGCTGTCGGACATGTCACGCCTCGCTCGGTCGCCGCAGGCACTGAGTTCACGCGGTGCCTTTGGGCTTGCGCTTCACGAATTCCAGAATCTCGCCCACGATGCCCCGGCGGAACAGCAGGACGCAGATCACGAAGATGATGCCGATCAGAACCGTTACGGGGAATTGCGACGAGGCGAGATAATTCTGCAGGGCGATGACCAATCCCGCGCCCACGATGGGGCCGATCATGGTGCCGATGCCGCCGAGAAGAGTCATGAGGATGACTTCGCCCGACATCTGCCACTGCACGTCGGTGAGGGTGGCGAATTGGAAGACGATCGCCTTCGTGCCACCCGCAAGACCTGCCAGTGCAGCGGACATGACGAAAGCGCCGAGCTTGTAGCGGTCGACCCTGTAGCCGAGAGAAATGGCGCGTCTCTCGTTCTCGCGAATGGCTTTCAGGATGTTGCCGAACGGCGAGTTCACAATGCGCCAGATGGCAAAGACGCCGAATAGGAAGATCGCAAGCGTGACGTAATACATCGCACGCGGCTCGTTGAGATCGATCAGGCCGAGCAGATGTCCGCGGGGCACGCCCTGAATGCCATCCTCGCCATGGGTGAAGGGCACCTGCAGGCAGATGAAGGCGAACATCTGGGAAAGGGCGAGGGTGATCATGGCGAAATAGATGCCCTGACGGCGGATGGCGAGAAAGCCGATGACGAGCCCCAGGACCGCGGCGCCGGCTGCACCGAGAAGAATGCCGGAAAGAGGCTCCCATCCCCAGACCTTGACCGCATGCGCGGTGAAGTAAGCCGCCCCTCCGAAGAACGCGGCGTGGCCGAAGGACAAAAGGCCGACATAGCCGATGAGCAGGTTGAACGCGCAGGCGAACAGCGCGAAGCACAGAATGCTCATTAGGAAGACGGGGTAGAGGAAGAACGGGGCGGCGACCAGGGCAGCGATTGCAATCGCGACCAGCACGAGCGACGTGGTCCGCAGCTTGGGCTGATCAGCCAGATATTGGGTTCCGACAGCCATGATGTTACTCCTCCCGCCCGAAGAGGCCGGCCGGCCTGATGAGCAGAACGATGGCCATGATGACGAAGATAACGATACTCGAGGCTTCCGGATAGAAGACCTTCGTCAGGCCCTCCAGCACCCCGAGCATGTAGCCGGTCACGATCGCGCCGAGGATCGAGCCCATGCCGCCGACCACGACCACGGCGAAGACGATGATGATCAAGTTCGAGCCCATCAACGGGCTGACCTGATAGATGGGTGCCGCCAGCACTCCGGCCAGGGCGGCAAGCGCAGCCCCTAGGCCGTAGGTGAGCGTCAGAAGCAGCGGCACGTTCACGCCGAATGCCTGAACGAGCGTGGCATTCTCCGTGGCAGCGCGCAGGTAAGCGCCGAGCCGCGTCTTCTCGATGAGAAGCCAAGTGCCGAGGCACACGAACAGGGAAGCCGCAACCACCCAGCCGCGGTAGATCGGCATGAACATGAAGCCGAGGTTGAGCGCACCGGTCAGCTGAGCCGGAGGCGCATAGGGCTTGCCCGCCGCGCCGAACCAATGGCGAAACGCGCCTTCGAGGATGAGCGCCAGACCGAAGGTCAGCAGCAGGCCATAGAGCGGATCGAGGCCGTAAAGACGCCGCAGCATGAAGCGCTCGATGACGATTGCCACGGCACCGACGATCAGGGGCGCCAGGATGAGGGCGAGCCAATAGCCGATGCCCGCATAGGTCAGCAGGAGATAGGCGGTGAAGGCGCCCAGCATGTATTGGGCGCCGTGGGTGAAGTTGATCACCCGCAGCAGGCCGAAGATCACCGCCAAGCCGAGGCTGAGCATGGCGTAGAAGGAGCCGTTGATCAGCCCGATGAGGATCTGCCCATAGAGGGCAGGGGCGGGAATGCCGAAGATAGTGCTCATACCTTACACTCCCAGCACTTCTTGAAGTTCGTCCATGCGCGCATCGAGCTCATGGCCCGGGAAGGAATTGACGATGCGCCCATCCTCCATGAGGTAGAAGCGGTCGGCGACCTTCCGCGCGAAGCGGAAATTCTGCTCGACGAGCAGAATCGTCATGCCCCGATTCTTGAGGGCGACAAGAACGTCGCCGATGCGCTGAACGATGACGGGAGCAAGGCCTTCTGTCGGTTCATCGAGCAGGATGATCTTCGCTCCGGTGCGCAGGATGCGGGCGATCGCCAGCATCTGCTGTTCGCCGCCGGAGAGCTTCGTGCCCTGGCTCGAGCGGCGTTCGTGAAGGTTGGGAAAGAGCGTGTAGATTTCCTCCATGCTCATTCCGCTTTCCGAAACATTCGGCGGCAGCATGAGGTTTTCAGCCACGTTGAGGCTCGCGAAAATTCCGCGCTCCTCCGGCACATAGCCGATGCCGGACTGGGCCACCTTGTGGAGAGGAAGGCCGAGGAGATCCTGTCCGCGCAGGCGGATCACGCCCTCGCGGCGACGCAGGATTCCCATGATAGCGCGCAGGGTCGTGGTCTTGCCCGCGCCGTTACGCCCGAGCAGCGTTACCGTTTCGCCTTCGCGAATGTCCAGGTCCACGCCGTGGAGAACATGGCTTTCTCCATACCAGGCATTCAGCCCGCGAATTTCGAGGAGAGGCGCGTTACTCATGCTCGGTCCCCATATAGGCTTCGCGCACGCGCGGGTCGGCGCTCACAGTGTCATAGGAGCCGTCGGACAGAATTTCTCCCCGTGCCAGAACGGTCACGCGGTCGCACAGATCGGCGACGACGTTCAGATTGTGCTCCACCATCAGCACGGTGCGGCTCTTGGCGACGCGCCGGATCAGGTCGGCAATCCTCCCGATATCCTCGTGGCCCATTCCCGCCATCGGCTCGTCGAGAAGGAGCATGGCGGGATCGAGAGCGAGCGTCGTGGCGATCTCAAGCGCGCGCTTGCGCCCGTAGGATAGTTCGGAGGCCGTCAAATGCGCGTAGGGAGAGAGATTGACGGCATCGATCAGTTCCATCGCGCGCTCGTCGAGAGCCGAGAGGCTGCCGGACGACAACCAGAATTGCGTCGCGAGACCTTTGGGTCGCTGAAGCGCCACGCGTACATTGTCAAGGACCGAGAGATGCGGAAACACGGCGGAGATCTGAAACGATCGCACGAGGCCGAGGCGCGCGACCTCTGCAGGCTTCATGCGCGTGATGTCGGTCCCGCGAAAGAGAATCTGTCCGCGTGTCGGTGTGAGAAACTTGGTGAGGAGATTGAAGACCGTGGTCTTGCCGGCGCCGTTCGGGCCGATCAAGGCGTGGGTCGTTCCTTCGTTGACGGACAACGTCACGTCCTTCACGGCGACGAAGCCGCGAAACTCCATGGTGAGGCCTGTGGCGCTCAAAATCGGTTGAGTACTGACCATCTGTGGGCCGCTGATCCCGAACGATGAGAGAAGATAAAAGGGGCGGGGACGGTGCGCGCCATCCCCGCCTCGTCGTTTACGAGCTTACTGCGTGAGCTGACAGCCGCTCTCGGAGGCCTTCATGTAAGCCTGGTCGCCCGGGATCGTGGCGAGCTGCTTGTACATGTCCCATTCGCTCTTGCTCTCCTCCGGCTTCTTCACCTGGAAGAGGTACATGTCATAGACCATGCGGCCGTTGGGCAGCACCTTGCCGTTCTTGGTGAAGGCATCCTGGACCGGCATTTCATGAAGCGCTTTTGCAACGGCTTCCGTCTCGTCCGTTCCGGCCTTCTGAACAGCCTTCAGGTACTGCATCACCGTGGAATAGGTGCCCACATGGATCATGTTGG
This sequence comes from Microvirga sp. HS2, assembly GCF_055792805.1. NCBI lineage: Bacteria > Pseudomonadati > Pseudomonadota > Alphaproteobacteria > Hyphomicrobiales > Methylobacteriaceae > Microvirga > Microvirga sp. HS2. Next base: position 70,971 of record NZ_JBVVAJ010000016.1, on the reverse strand, counting down.
GCATCTTGCCGGTCTTCGCCTGGAAGCGCTTGGCGAAGGCACGGTTCTCGTCGTTCTGATCCCAGTACCAGCCCTCCGTGAGCGTCAGGCCCTGCGCGGCCTGCAGGCCCAGGCCGTGAACCTCGGCGAGGGTGAAGAGAAGCGCCGCCAAGCGGGTGCCGCCCTGGGTGATGCCGAACTCAGCGGCCTGCTTGATGGCGTTCGCCGTGTCGAGGCCCGCATTGGCCAAGCCGATGACGTTGGCTCCGGAGCTCTGCGCCTGCAGCAGGAAGGACGAATAGTCCGTCGCCGCCAGCGGGTGGCGGACGGACCCGACCACCTGACCGCCCTTAGACTTCACAAATTTGGAGGTCTGCTCTTCGAGGGAATAGCCGAAGGCATAATCCGCGGTGAGGAAGAACCACTTGTTGCCGCCGTTCTCCACCAGCGCGCCGCCGGTTCCCACGGCCAGGGCGTGGGTGTCATAGGCCCAGTGGAATCCGTAAGGGGAGCATTGCTTGCCGGTGAGGTCGGTCGTGGCCGCACCGGTCGTCATGGTGATCTTCTTCTTTTCCTTGGATAGTCCCTGGACCGCGAGCGCAACGGACGAGGTGGTCAGCTCCATGATGGCATCGACCTTTTCCGTGTCGTACCATTGGCGGGCGATGCTGGAGGCCACGTCGGGTTTGTTCTGATGGTCGGCGTTCACGATCTCGACCGGGGCGCCGAGCACCTTGCCGCCGAAATCCTCGACGGCCATGCGGGCGGCCTCGACGGACGACTTGCCGCCGAAATCGGCATAAACGCCGGATTGGTCGTTGAGGATGCCGATCTTCACCACGCCGTCGGAGACCTGCTGGGCATAGGCCGCCTGCGCCGCCACTGTGCAGCTTAAGGCGAACAGAATGGGCTTGAGAACTCGCATCGTCTTCCTTCCCTTTGTTGTCTGGAGGGCAGGTTGGTCCTGCCATGTATCGGACCGCATGGTGGAACCCCCCATGAGGCCGGTCAAGACAAGGTAACGGCGCTAGATGTCTTAGCAATGCGAGGAGAGTTCATCCTTAAGTCGCAAAACCTTCCCGGGTGCACGGATCGGCAGAGGGGGTACCTTACTAAACGACAACCCAGACCGGCGTACAAGGTGGTGTTCATGACGCGCCGGAGCGCTTATATCCGTTCCATCCTTTCCTCACCTAGGCTGGAGTTCTCCATGACAGCTCACAATCCTCCGGAACGTCGCGCGCCTGCCCTGAAGGATGCGTCCCTGCTGGTCTCTCAGGCCTATGTGGCGGGCGAGTGGGTGGATGCCGAAGGCGGCAAGACCATCCCGGTCACCGACCCCTTCGACGGGGCCCTCATTGCGCATGTGCCGGATCTCGGGGCGGACGCCGCCCGCCGCGCCATCGACAAGGCGCACGAGGTGCAGAAGGCCTGGGCCAAGCGCACCGCCAAGGAGCGCAGCCAGATCCTGAAGAAATGGTACGATCTCATCATCGAGAACGCCGACGATCTGGCGCTCATCCTCACCACCGAGCAGGGCAAGCCGCTCGCCGAGGCCAGAGGCGAGGTGATCTCGAACGCGGCCTACATCGAGTGGTTCGCGGAAGAGGCCAAGCGCATCGACGGCGACATCATTCCCGGCTCCAATCCTTCCCAGCGCATTCTGGTGCTCAAGCAGCCGGTGGGCGTATGCGCGGCGATCACGCCTTGGAACTTCCCTAACGGCATGATCACCCGTAAGGCCGGCCCTGCGCTCGCCGCCGGCTGCACCATGGTGCTCAAGCCCGCTGCCCAGACGCCGCTCTCGGCCCTGGCGCTGGCCGTGCTGGCCGAGCGGGCCGGTGTGCCGAAGGGGGCCTTCTCGGTGATCACCACCAACGACGCCAAGCCGATCGGCGAGGAGTTCTGCCACAACCCGAAGGTGGCCAAGATCACGTTCACCGGCTCCACGGGCGTCGGCCGCTGGCTGATGCGCGAAGCCGGCGACAGCATCAAGCGCCTGTCGCTGGAGCTCGGCGGCAATGCGCCCTTCATCGTGTTCGATGACGCCGATCTCGACGCGGCGGTGGAAGGGGCCACTGCATCGAAGTTCCGCAATGCGGGCCAGACCTGCGTGTGCGCCAACCGCATCTATGTGCAGGAGAGCGTAGCTGAGGCCTTCGCCGAAAAGCTCGCCGCAAAGGCACAGGGCCTCAAGCTCGGTCGGGGCACGGAAGCCGGTGTGACCATGGGTCCGCTGATCGACGACCGGGCCGTGGCGAAGATGGAAGACCATCTGGCCGACGCGCTCTCGAAGGGCGGCAAGGTGCTGGTGGGCGGCAAGCGCTCGGATCTCGGCGGCACGTTCTTCGAGCCGACGGTGGTGACCGGCATCACCCAGGAGATGAAGGTGACCAGGGAGGAGACCTTCGCGCCGCTGGCTCCGATCATCACCTTCAAGGACGAGGCCGACGTGATCGCCATGGCCAACAACACGGAATATGGCCTGGCGTCGTACTTCTATGCCAAGGACATGGCGCGGGTCTGGCGCGTGGCCGAGGCTCTGGAGAGCGGCATGGTGGGCGTGAACACGGCGGCTCTCGCGAATGAAATGGCGCCGTTCGGTGGCATCAAGCAGTCGGGCCTGGGCCGAGAAGGCTCGAAATACGGCATCGAGGGCTTCCTCGAGATCAAGTACATCTGCCTCGCAGGGATCTGACATCCGAGCCGGGCTGCCCCGCAGCCCGGCTTTTTCATTCACGCGCGAAGCGTGATCGCCACCGGCTGATGATCGGAAGCCGTCGTTTCCACATCGACGCGCAGGTCGACAATCCTGTCAGCCAGGTTCTCCGTCACGAAAATATAGTCGCGGCAATGGGGGCCCTGGGGCCATTGCTTGACATCGGCAACGCCGGTCGTGGGCGCATGCGGCGCGGCGCCGTGCCTGACCGTCCACGCATCCACGAAGGACGGAACGCCCGACGCGAAGGGCTTGCGCATCTCGGCATGGAGCGGGTCGTCGGGCCCCAGATTGAAGTCGCCGCAGACGAGGGCGCCAACCGGCGCCGGAAGCGAGCGGTACGGCCCCTCCGACGTGTCGCGATGATCAAGCCTGGTGCGCTTCTCGTGTTCCTCGTGCACCTTGCGGATATGCCCGACTTGAGCGCGCCGGTGCTCGTCCGAATGGTATTCGAGATGGCAGGTCGTGATGCGCACGGGACCGAAATCCGTCGCTACGACGACTTCGAGCGCCTGACGCTGCATGCTCCTGCATTCGGTGGCGGGCCAGGGCAGGATGTGGCTCGTCACCTCCATCACGGCCAGACGCGAGAGGATCATGTTGCCGAAGACCTGCGGGCGCCCATTCCCGTCCCGCCTCTCGACGGCGGGCCGGAAGACGGGCGTGTAGCCCGGCAGGAGAGAGGCGATAATCGCAGGCTGATCCTCGCCACCGTCATGTGGGGCAAATCCGTGCGAGATCTCCTGGAAGCAGAAGACGTCCGCGTCGCTGAGCGCTTTCGCGGTCTCGACGATGCGCCTGAGATCGACCTTGCCGTCGCAGCCGAGGCCCCATTGGATGTTCCAGGTCACGAGCTTCATCAGCGGATTCCCGCACGCATGAAGGACTGAACGAATTGCCGCTGGAACAGGAGGAAAGCCAGGAGCAGGGGCGCCATGGTCATCACGGTGGCGGCCGTGATCACCGACCAGTCGACGCCCGTCTCGGGAGCGCCGAAAACGGCGAGGCCCACCGTGAGCGGACGGCTCTCGACCGAGTTGGTGACGATAAGCGGCCACAGGAAGTTGTTCCAGTGATAGCTCACGGACACGAGGCCGAAGGCGATGTAGGTGGTTTTGCCGAGCGGCACGAAGACGCGCCACAGGACGCCGAAGGAGGATGCCCCTTCCACGCGCGCGGCTTCCACGAGTTCGTTCGGAACGCTCTTGAACGTCTGGCGCAGCAGGAAGATGCCGAAGGCCGAGGCGATGTAGGGCAGGGCGATGGCCGGAATCGTGTCCAGCAGGTTGAGCGCGCTAATCACACGGTAATTCTCGACGATCAGCACGTCCGGCATGATCATGAGCTGCACCAGAACAAGGGCGAACAGAACGTCGCGCCCGAAGAAACGGAAACGTGCGAAGGCGTATGCTGCGAGCGTCGAGACGACCAGCTGACCCGCGAGCACCAGGGTCACCAGCATCAGGGTGTTCAGATAGTAGCGCGCGAAGGGCGCCTGGTGCCATGCGCGCACGAAGTTGTCGAGCGTCAGAGGCGCCGTGATGTCGAAACGCGTCGCATATTCGGAGGGATGGAACGCGCTCCACAGGCTGTAGGCCAACGGCAGCAGCCACAGGAGCGCGAGGATCCAGGCGGCGATGGTTTCGACCGAGTGGCTTTTCTGTCTCATTGGTAGTGAATCCTGCGGTCGAGGTAGACGAATTTGGTGAGTGCGACACCCGCCAGGATTGCGATCAGGGTGACCGTCAGCGTTGCGGCGAACGCGGTGTCCTGGAAGGTGAATGCGACTTCATAGATGTAATAGAGCAGGAGCGAGCTCGCGTTGTTTGGGCCGCCTTTGGTCATGATGACGAGCTGATCGACGAGCTTGAAGGAATTGATGAGCGCGTTGATCGAGATGAACAGGGTCGTCGGCATCAGGAGCGGCAGCGTCACGCGGCGGAAGAAATACCACCGGCTCGCACCTTCGACCTCCGCGGCTTCCTTCAGCTCGGGCGGGATGGTCTGCAGCGCCGCGAGATAGAAGATCATGAAGAAGCCTGCTTCCTTCCACACCACCATGACGGCAAGGCAGCTCATGACGGTCGACGGATCACCCAGCCAGTTGTGGCCGGAGAAGCCGAGGCTCTTCAGAAACTGGTCGAGCAGGCCGTAATCGGGCGTGTAGAAGAACAGCCAGATATTCGCGACCGCGATCATCGGCAGCACGGTCGGGGTGAAGAAGGCGAGGCGCAGAAAGGAGCGGCCGGCCATCTTCTTGTCGACCCACACAGCCATGAGGAGGGCGAGCGCGATGCTGGTCGGAACGGTCGCCAGCGCGAAGACGATGTTGTTGCGCAGCACCTGCCGGAAGACGTCGTCCTCCAGCATGTAGGTGTAGTTCTCAAGACCCACGAAATTCGCTTCGCCGCCGCGGCTCAGCGAGAAGAAGCTGTGATAGAGCGTCGCCAGAATCGGATAGTGGGTGAAGGCTGCCAGGAGAACGATGGCGGGCAGCAGAAGCAGCCAGGCATTGACGTTCGTCAGCCACGCCTTGCGTCTGACGGCGTTGGGCTCGGCGGCCCTCATGACGGCGGATACCATCGTTGTCTCCTGCGGAATCGAACGATGTGCTGCGGCAGGAAGTCCGCCGCAGCACACGAGGTCGGATTATTTGTAGCGGCTCAGAACGCGCTCGGACTGCTTCTGGGCGCTGTCGAGAGCTTCCTGCGGCGTCTGCGTGCCGGTGACGGCTGCCTGCACCGCATCGTTGACGATCTTGTAGATGCGCCCGTTGTCGTGAACCGACAGCTCGGCCACCGCATGCTCCAACTGGTCGCGGGCCACGATCGCCTGGGGGAAGTCCTTGACGTAGGTCTTCATGACGTCGGTCTCGTAGGCCGCGGGCGTCACGGCCACATAGCCCGTCTTGATGCTCCAGTCAGCGGCGCGCTCGGGAGCGGTCATCCAGCGGATGAACTTCACGGCAGCCTGCTGCTGCTCGGGAGAGGCGCTCTTGAAGACGTAGAAGTTGCCGCCGCCGGTGGGAGAGCCGCGGCGCTCCTTGGCCGGAAGCATGGCGACGCCGAAGTTGAACTTCGCGCCTTCCTTCACCGCCGTCAGGTTGCCGGTGGTGTGCCACATCATGGCCGTCTTGCCTTCAAGGAAGTCCGTGCGCAGGGTGCCCCATTCGACGGCGCCCTTCGGCATCACGCCTTCCTTGGCCGAGAGGTCGACCCAGTACTGCAGGGCCTCGACGGTCTTGGGCGCATTGAAGGAAACCTGGTTTCCGGCCTCGTTCATGAGCTTCTGGCCGTTCTCGATGGCGAGCGCCTGGAGCATCCAGTAGCCGTAACCCGTGGAGGGAATCTCGACGCCCCAGCGGGTCACGTTGCCGGATGCGTCCTTCTTCACGAGCTTCTTCGACATCTCGGCCATTTCGGCCCAGGTTGTCGGCGGCTTCTCGGGATCGAGGCCTGCTTCCTTGAAGGCGTCCTTGTTGTAGTAGAGGACGATGGTGGAACGCTGGAACGGGATGCTCCAGGTCTTGCCCTCGACGCGGCCGTTTTCCATGAAGGCCGGGTAGAAGCTGTTGAGCCAGTCCTTGTCGGCGCCGGGGATCTCGTCGATCGGCACGATCGCCTTCTCGTCCATGAGCGTGAAGAGATCGGTGGAGAACAGAACCGACAGCTGCGGCGGCTGGCCGCCCTTCATGGCCGTCATGGCCTTCGTCATCGTGTCGGTGTAGTTGCCGGCGTAAACGGCCTCGACCTTGATGTCCGGGTTCTCTTTCTGGAACTTCTGCACCATGTCGTCGATGACCTTCGTGACAGGTCCGCCGACGGCGACGGGATAATACATGGTCAGGTCGACCGCGTGAGCGATGCTGGCGCTCAGGCTCGCCGCCGTCATGAGGCCTGCCGTGAGCAGGGCTTTCGTCTTGAACTTCATTGTCCTCCCCCTTCGGGTCTTAGAAGCCACGCGCCGGCGGACAGGATGGCCTCCGGCGCTCTTTCAGAAGAAAGCCTCACTGGGGCAGGGCGTTGCCCGCACGACGCTTTCCGCTGTCCCTGTCAAACAGATGTATGTGACGGTTTTGCCACCCGAGCGCGACTTGTGCACCGGCGGGCAACGCGCAATAGCCGGTCTGGCGAACCGAGACGGTTTCGCCTTTCACGTCGCAGAGGACGATGCTGTCCGCGCCGAGATACTCCACCGCCTTGACGGTGGCGGGAATGCCGCCGTTCTCCACGATGGTGACGTGCTCCGGCCGGATGCCCAGGACAGCGCCGTCCTGCCAGGAGATGATGTTCATCGGCGGCGTGCCGATGAAGCGCGCCGTGAAATCGCTCGCGGGCTCATTGTAGAGCTCGTGCGGTGCCCCGTTCTGCTCGATATGTCCGTCGCGCATCAGAATCACGCGGTCGGCCATGGTCATGGCTTCGGTCTGATCGTGGGTGACATAGACCATGGTCATGCCGAGCCGCTGCTGCAGGCTGCGAATTTCCGTGCGCATCTCGTGGCGCAGCTTGGCGTCGAGGTTCGACAGCGGCTCGTCCATGAGGCAGACGGGAGCCTCGGCGATGATGGCGCGCCCCAGCGCGACGCGCTGGCGCTGTCCGCCCGAGAGCTGGGACGGCTTGCGCTCCAAAAGGTGGCTCAAGCCCACGATGTCCGCCACCTTTTTGAGGCGCGCGTCGCGTTCCGCGCGCCCGACTCCGCGCACGCGCAGGCCGAAGATGATGTTCTCCGCCACATTCAGGTGCGGGAAGAGCGCATAGGACTGAAACACCATCGAGATGTTGCGCTGGGCCGGCGAGAGATGCGTGACATCCCGTCCACCGATGGTGATGGTGCCGGAATCGACCTCCTCCAGGCCCGCGATCAGGCGCAAGGTGGTGGACTTGCCGCAGCCCGAAGGGCCGAGCAGGACCAGCAGCGTACCAGCATCCGCCTTGAAGCTGATGCGATTGACGCCGCCGACGCCGCCCCAGGTTTTCGATACTGCGTTGACGACAATCTCGGACATCGGCGTGATCCTTGAGACCCTGATTGGAAAGCGTATTAGCCCTTGGAGGCAAGGAGAAGTTCGGCCAGTTCGGCGAATCCGTCTCCTGAATGCCCCTTGGCGATGTAAGCCGGCTTGTTCTTCAGCCGGTGCTCGAAAGCGTGAATGTTGGCGACGCCGACGCTGAGCGGAAAGGCGGCGAACATGGGCTCGTCGTTCGGCGAGTCTCCCGCATAGATGACGGATCTCTTCGCCTCTTCCCAGTCCAGGCCGAACGCGTCGGCCAGGAGCGTCTTGGCCATGCTGAGCTTGTCATAGTCGCCGAACCAGCCATTCACATGGATGGAGCTGACCTTGGCCTGCGCGCCGTGGCGCTCGAAGATCGCCACGATCCGATCCACCTCGGATTCCGGGAGCGGCGGCACATCCTCGCAGAAATCGATGGCGAGGTCAGCCAGCCGATAGGCTTGATCGCTGGCGAGCGCCGATCCGGGAACGGAGGCAAGTACCTCTTTCTCGATGGCGTCGAGCTTGGTGCGATTGCTTTTCAGTTCGGCGGCGGCGGCCCAGAAATGTTGGTTCATCGTCTTCCGCTCGCGATCATAGCGGAAATAGAACGCGCCGTTCTCGCCGACGACGGCATCCACCGGCCACATGCGCGCGATGTGATCGCACCAGCCGGCCGGGCGGCCGGTGACGGGAATCACCAGGAATCCGGCGCGCTGCAGATTTTCCAGCGCCGCATAGGCGGAGGCCGTCAGCATGCCTTCAGTCGTGATGGTGTCGTCGATATCGGTGAGGACGACGCGAACGGAACGCGCCTTCTCCAGCGGGAGCTGAGAAAGAGGGATCATGCCGCCGCTCCCTGCACGAGGGAACGGGGAGAGCGCGGGCCAGTCACTTGCATTCGCGGGCGATTCCTTTTCGGGCACTTTCGGGCCCTTGTGTGAAGCCTAGATGACGGAATTTGGGGGATCAAGCATACAAATGTGGGATGTTCCAACACTTTTGATTAAGTTACGATATTCTTGGCTGTGAATTGGAGAGTTCCGTCGTGTCTTTTCCTGAAGGCAAGAAGGCCGCGCGCCAGCGCCTCATCGTGGCCGAGCTGGGATTGAGCCCCGCCGTGCGAACGTCGGATCTCGCCCGCAGGCTCGGCGTCTCGGCGGAGACCGTGCGGCGCGATATCGAGGAACTGACCCAGAGGGGCCTGGTCAGCCGGACCTATGGGGGTGCGGCTGGACGGCAGCTCGGCCTCCAGCCGGTCTTCCAGGACCGCAACACGCTTGCGGTGGAAGAGCGCGAGGCCATCGCGCGGGTCGCCGCCGAGCTGGTGAAGCCGGGCGACGTGGTCATGATCGACTCGGGCTCGACCACGGCCCGGTTCGCGCATGTTCTTGCCGCAACAGTCGAGAGAATCACCGTCATCACCAATTGCTTCGCCGTCGCCAACGCCCTGGTGTCGCAGAACAGCGTGCGGGTCCTGTTCTGTCCGGGAGATTTCTGGGCTCATGAACGGGGCGTCTACGGATCCGAAACCTGTGCCTTCCTGCAGCGCTTCAATGCGGACATCGCCTTCGTGGGCGCCAGCGGCCTCACCCTCGAAGGGCCGAACGACGTCGAGACCCAGGCCTGCTGGGTGAAGCGCACGATGATTGAGCGGGCGGAGCGCAGGGTTCTTCTCCTCGACGGGTCGAAGTTCAACCGGCGCCATCTCGAACTCGTCTGTCCGATGGGGCAGCTCACCGACATCATCACCGACCGCTTGCCGGATCCGTCACTCGTCGACAGGATCGCGGCCGCGGATGTGTCGTTGCATCTCGCGGGCCAGAGCAGGCCTGTCGCCGTCGAGGCATGATGACAGCGAAGCGTCGCCGGGTCTTCACGAAATCGATTTCTCGCGTAAGCTGCCGGCATGACAAACGATGCCCTGATCCTTCGTGCCCTGTTCGACGCCGCGCTGGCTGCGGCGCTTCCTGACGGCAAATTCGACAATCGCCTGCCGCCTCGCCCGAAGGGCAGAACCATCGTTCTCGGGGCGGGAAAGGCGTCCGCGCGGATGGCGGCCGCTTTCGAGGAGGCGTGGGCAAAGGCGGGCGGAACCTGCGAAGGGCTGGTCGTCACGCGCTACGGCCATGCGGTGCCGACACGCTCCGTCGAGATCGTCGAGGCCGCGCACCCGGTCCCCGACGAGGCGGGCCTGAATGCCGCCCGGCGCATTCTCGCCATGGCCCGTGAGGCGGGCCCCGACGATCTCGTCGTATGCCTCATCTCGGGCGGTGCATCGGCGCTTCTCTCGCTGCCTGCCGAAGGCATTACCTTCGCGGACAAGCAGGCGCTGAACCGCGCCCTCCTCAAATCGGGCGCGCCCATCGGCGAGATGAACCTCGTGCGCAAGTCGCTTTCGGCCATCAAGGGAGGCCGGCTCGCCGCCGCCATCGCGCCCGCGCGCCTCGTCACCTATCTCATCTCCGACGTGCCGGGGGACGATCCTTCGAGCATCGGCTCCGGTCCGACGATCCCGGAAAGGGTCGATCCTCGGGCGGTCCTGTCCATTCTCGGCCAATACGGCATCGACGTGCCGGCTCACGTGGAGAAGGCCATCCAGGCCAACATTGTCGAGGACGCGGTCGAAGGGGGCGAGGTGCATATGCTCGCCACGCCCAAGATGGCGCTTGATGCGGCGGCCGGAAAAGCGCGCGAGTTCGGCCTCACGCCGCTGATCCTCGGCGACGCCATCGAGGGCGAGGCGCGCGAGGTCGGGCGTGCGATGGCGGGCATCGCGCGCTCCGCCAGGCATTACGGCGAGCCGGTCGGGGGACCATGCGTGCTGCTGTCGGGAGGTGAAACGACAGTGACCGTCCGCGGGGCGGGACGAGGCGGGCGCAACGCCGAGTTCCTACTCTCGCTCGCCCTCGCGCTGCGCGGCGAGTCCGGATTGTCGGCCATCGCGTGCGATACGGACGGCATCGACGGATCGGAGGACAACGCGGGCGCCTGGTTCGATCAGGCCATGTTCGTGGCCGCCCACGAGAAAGGCATCGATCTCGTTGCTCACCTTGCCGCCAACGATGCCTATTCCGCCTTCGCGCAGCTCGACAGGCTCGTCGTCACGGGTCCGACCTTCACGAACGTGAACGATTTTCGCGCCATTCTCATCTGCTAGAGATGTTTCTCTTGCATGGAAGCGGCTCATCGTCTCGCCGTGCCGCATTCTGTGACGGCAAACCGGATCCTCGTCCGCGTCCGATGCCCTAGAAAATTCCGGTTGCGCCCGTCACATTCTTTTCCGGGATCGTCAGGGTCACCGAGGTCCCGTGGCCTTTGTCGCTGGCAATGTGAAGGTTGCCGCCGTGAAGCATGAGAATGTGCCATGCCAGGCTGAGCCCGAGCCCGGTGCCGGGGAGCTTCCTGACGTTTCTCCCGCGGAAGAACGGCTGCATGAGGAAGGGAAGATCCAATTCCGAGATGCCGATTCCTTCGTCCCTCACCAGGACCTCGATGCCTTTCGTCGAGGGGCGCGCCGTAACGTCGATGGGTTTGTCCGGAGGTGAGTATTTCATCGCGTTGGACAAGACGATCACGAGCGCTTGCTCCAGCAGAACGGGGTCGCCGATGATCACTTCGGGAAGCTCCTGAATGTCGATGGCGAACGGCCTCTCCGGATCCAGGCTGCTCTGCTCCCGGCAGGCGCGCCTGATCAGAGCTTCCGGATTGAACTCGCTGGGGTTGAGAAGCATTCCGCCGGCACTGGCCCGTGTATAGGACATGATCATCTCGATCAGCTCATCGAGACGCAGGCTGGCGCGCCAGATCCTCTCGGCGCGGCTTCTGACGTCTGCCGGGCTCATGCGTTCCGCGCGCCGCAGAAGGCCTTGCGCCAGGGCGCTGATGGCCGAAAGAGGGGTTCTGAGCTGATGCGCCAGGAGAGCAACCCGGTCCAGCGATTGTACCGACGGCTTGGCGCTGGTCCGGGTAGGGTTCTGACGCGCAGTCTTCGCGGGCTTTTTGGGAGGCCTTGGGGCGGGGGACACGGGAGACTCACGAACGAGAATTACATAACGCGAATGTTAGATCGTTCGAATTAGGGCGGTTTGTTGGCGTGTCTATATACCGAGATCGACCCAAAATGGCTATCGAGCCTTAGGAGTTCAGGCGAATAATCGCATACTGAATGTATGTATAAAAATGTAATAGTTCAAACTATATTCTGTTATAACTACGTATTATTCCGAATTATTGGATGCATAATCATAATAGTAATCTTGTATAATTTAGTGAATTGCGCGGCGTCATTAACGGGGCGGCTGCGACGATCTGGTTTATGGCCCAGCTTGAAACCGAATATTCGGTTCCGCGTTGACCGGCAGGCGTTCAATAAGGAGAATGACCATGGATCATGATCGCAGCGAAGGCAGCATGAAGAACATCAAGGGTCGCGTGAAGGAAGGCCTGGGCAAGGCCATCGGCGATTCGAAGATGGAAACGGAAGGCAAGATGGATAAGGCCGAAGGCCGGGTCCAGAACACCATTGGCGGTATCAAGGACAGCCTGCGAAAGGGCTCTTGATCCTCTGACCAGTTTGCGAAGGGCCCGGCTCGCGCCGGGCCTTTTTCATGTCCGGGGATCGGCTTTAGCAATCACGAAAGTGATGCTCGCCTCGTCATGATGATGCTCTACCAGCGTGTCGCCGAGCTCCCGGACGAGATTGGGCACATCGATCCCCGCAAGAGGGTCCGTGCAGATGACGCGGAGCCTGTCGCCCGGATTCATGGCGAGCAACGCCTTGCGGGTGCGCAGCACCGGAAGCGGGCATTTCAAGCCGGATAAATCCAGGTCCGTCATCGAGATTCTCCCGCTGGCGCATCTGCCATCCGGACGGGCGCGGGCTCGCGCTCGACGAAAGACTGCGCAGCGTTCAGGTCTTCGGGTGTATTGATGTTAAAGAACGGATCGAATGGCTCCGTCGGCCAGGATACCGTCACGAATCCGTGCTTCTTGACCCAGTCTTCCACGCGGCGCACGCCCTCGGACGTGAGCGCATGACGCAGGTCGCAGCGCAGGGCGACCGGCCACACGCAGATCGTGTAGTGCTCATGATGTCCCGATGCTGCGCAGGCGAGAGGTCGTCGTGCCGCCTCACGTTCTGCATGGAGACGAGAGACCAGATCGGTGGGAATGGAGGGCGTGTCACCCGGAACGCTGATCACCCATTCGACCGAGGGGCAGTGAACGGCAGCCCATTCGAGCGCCGCCAGAACGCCCGCGAGAGGGCCGGGATGCCCAGGAATGGAATCGGGAACCACGGGCAGCCCGGTCCCGGAGAAGCGCGCAGGATCGCCGTTCGCGTTGAGGATGACGCCTTCACATTGGGGGGCAAGCCGCTGCTCCACGCAGGCGAGAAGGGTTCGCTCTCCGAGCTTCAGCAGAGGCTTGTCGCCTCCACCCATGCGTCGCGCCAGGCCGCCGGCAAGGATGACGCCCAGGGTCGCGGGATACGGCGTCATGCCCACCTTACTCGATCACGATGCGCGGCGCAGGGCGCGCGGCCTCGCCGCCCGAGAGCTCCGCCCAGACCTGTTGCGCCATGTCCTTGTAGATTTTGGCATGCGGCCCATCCGGATCCGCGACGACGACAGGGCGTCCCGCATCCGAAAGTTCGCGGATCGTCATGTTGAGCGGGACCTCGCCGAGGAACGGCACGCCCAGGCGCTCGGCCTCCGTGCGCGCGCCGCCATGGCCGAAGATGTGGGAACTCTGGCCGCAATGGGGGCAGACGAAGGTCGCCATGTTCTCGATGATGCCAAGGATGGGAATCTCCACGCGCTTGAACATGGATACGCCCCGGCGCGCATCGATGAGGGCGAGATCCTGCGGCGTGGACACGATCACGGCGCCCGCCAGCGGGGTCGCCTGCGCCATCGTGAGCTGTGCGTCCCCCGTTCCGGGAGGCATGTCCACCACGAGCACGTCGAGATCGCCCCAGGCGACCTCGCGCAGCATCTGCGTGATCGCCGACATGACCATCGGGCCGCGCCAGATCATGGCGGCCTCTTCCTCGACGAGGAAGCCGATGGACATCACCTTGAGACCGTAGGCCTCCATGGGCTCGAGGATGCGGTTCTCCAGCAGTCTCGGCTTGCCGTGAATGCCGAGGAGCTTGGGCATCGAGGGGCCATAGATGTCGGCATCGAGCACGCCGACCTTCAGGCCGAGCGCCTTCAGGCCCAGGGCGAGGTTGCATGCCGTCGTCGACTTGCCGACGCCACCCTTGCCGGACGCCACGGCGATCACGTGCTTCACACCCGGAATGCGCTGGTTCTTGGGCTGGGCCGCCGCCCGGGGATGTTGCGTCGCCGCGGGGGGCGGGGAGGGGCGGGCGCTCGAACCGGCGGGGCGGTCCGCGGTCAGGCTCGCGAACACTCCCTTTACCCCGGGCAGCCCCTGCACCGCCGCGGACGCGGCCTGGCGGACCCGTTCCATCGCCTGCGCCTCGGACGGATCGACAGCGATCGAGAACATCACCCGCCCGGCATCGTCGATATGAACGTCGGAGAGGCGCCCCGACGCGGCAAGGCTGGTTCCGGCGGCGTCGACCGGGACGGTCGAGAGCGCCTGCAACACATGTTCACGGGTAATGGCCACGACGGAGGCTCCTGGGCTTACGTCCAATAACGTCTTGAGCTTCATGTATAGGTTTGAGCCCCATCCGTTAAGGCGTTGTCTTGCTGTCATAGGGAATATCCGAACCAAAACCGACCCTGTCCGTTGTCCAGCCGACCCCTCGGGGGCTGCCCGGCCGACTGGAGAAATGTGCTTGCGCATCGCTGCCCCGAGACAATGCGATGAATCAGGAGTGGATGATGCACCAACATGGCCATAACGATCCGAACGCCAAAAAGCTCTATGAGCTGATTAAGGATGTGAGGATCGCCATGATGACCACCGTGGATACGGACGGAACGCTGCACAGCAGGCCCATGTACAGCCAGGAGGCCGATGAGCACGGCGATCTGTGGTTCTTCACGCAGATTCAATCGCCCAAGATGACGGAAGTGTCTCGCGACAATGAGGTCAACCTAGGCTTCAGCGATCCCAAAAGCCAGACCTATGTCTCCGTTTCCGGGAAAGCGGAGATCGTCCGAGACAAGGCCAAGATCGAGCAGAAATGGTCGGAGCCCATGAGGGCCTGGTTCCCGAAGGGGACCGACGATCCGCAGATCGCCCTGATCCGCGTGCATCCCTCGAAAGGCGAATACTGGGACAGCCCGTCCTCCACGATCGTGCACCTCTACGGTTATGCGAAAGCCGCTCTGACGGGGGAACCGCCCCATCCAGGCGACCAGGCGAAGGTGAATCTGAGCTGAGACCGGCATCCGGTCTTCAGCAGCAAAGGGCCGCTCGGCGGCCCTTTTTCGTGGCGCATCTCTGCTCCTTTATTTCATGTGGCAGCGTGAGTATAATCGGTTACAAGAAAACCAATGTACTTCGGAGCCAATCCGAAGGTCGAAAACAGTACAGGGGGCGCTCCCAGGGAGGGAAGGATGAAATCCATCTGGCTCGCCGCCGTCTCCACTGTAGCGTTCGCGTCATCCAGTTTTGCTCAGCCCGCCACACAGCCGCCGACCAGCAATCTCGAAAAACTTCAGACATTCCAGAGCACGGGCACCGTCGAGCCCAAGCAGATTCCGCAGGAAGGGCGTCGCGCAGACGCCATTCGCAAGAACCTTGAAAAGATCAAACTCCCGGCCGGCTTCAAGATCGATCTTTATGCGGTCGTGCCCGATGCCCGGCACATGGCCGTCGGGCCCAATGCGGGTGTTCTCTTCGTGGGAACGCGCAAGAACAATGTCTATGTGGTCACGGACCGCGACAAGGACCGCGTCGCCGACGAGGTGAAGCAGTTCGCGCCGTCAGTCGAGTTCAAGATTCCCAACGGGGTCTGCTTCTCACGCGACGGCATGCTCTACGTCGTCGAGCAAAATCGCGTGCTGCAGTTCCCCGCCGCCGAGTTCTTCTATGAGGGCCCGGATGTCGCGGCCGGAATCGTCGTCAAGCAGGGCGAACTGATTCCGCCGTCGGAGGAGAGCTTCAACCACACGGCCCGCGTCTGCCGGGTCGGTCCGGACAACAAGCTCTACATCGCTCTCGGACAGCCGTTCAACGTGCCGCCGAAGGATAAGCTGGAGCTTTATCGGAAGGACGGCATCGGCGGCATCATCCGCATGGATCAGGACGGCAAGAACCGCGAGGTCTATGCCACCGGCATTCGCAACTCGGTCGGCATGGATTTCAATCCGGCGGACAAGACCCTTTGGTTCACCGACAACCAGGTCGACGGCATGGGCGACGACCAGCCTCCCGGCGAGCTCAACCGGATCGTCCAGATGGGCCAGAATTTCGGCTTCCCCTATTACGGAGGCGGTCTGGTGCGCACGGTCGAGTACAAGAGCGATCAGGTTCCATCCGGCACCATCCCGCCCCAGGTCGAGATGACGCCCCATGCCGCGGATCTCGGGATGATGTTCTACACTGGCAAGATGTTCCCCCAGACCTATCGGGGCGGCATCTTCTCGGCGCAGCACGGGTCCTGGAACCGCACTCAGCCGGTGGGTGCGAGGGTGATGTTCACACCCCTCAAGCCCGATGGGACGGCGGACAAGCCGCAGGTCTTCGCTGAAGGGTGGCTCAACGAGAACGGCGAGTATCTCGGCCGTCCGGTCGATGTGGCGATGCTGGCGGACGGCTCGCTCCTGGTTTCGGACGATACGGCCGGCGCGATCTACCGCATCTCCTACGAGAGCCAGTAAGGGCTGCCCCTGCAGGCGCGCCGCAGGGCGCGCCTGGTCTCCTGAAAGGCATATTCATGCGTAAAATCGATGTACCGGCGCTGCTCGGGGCTCTGCTGACCTGCCTCGGGCCGGTCTCGGCAGCGGCGGCCGATGCGAAGGCCGGTCGCCAGAAGATCACGACATGCCAGGCCTGCCATGGCCTGGATGGCCTCTCGAAGAACCCGGAAGCGCCGAACCTGGCGGGCCAGATCGAGGGCTACCTCGTCAAGGCGTTATCGGAATACAGGTCCGGCGCGCGCAAGAACGAAACCATGAACATTGTGGCGAAAGATCTCTCCGACCAGGATATGGCCGACATTGCGGCCTATTACTCGTCGATCCAGGTCGACGTGCTGCCGCCATAAGGCATGGGTATTGAAGACAGGTGCTCTTTCATCGGTGAGAAGCCTTCGCTATTGTCCTGCCTCCCGAAATGGCTAGGAGCAAGCGATGGTGGACATCGCAACCAGGGTCTACAACCATACCTGGAAGATCGACCCGATCGTTCGGTCGGTGCTGGACACGGATTTTTACAAGCTCCTGATGGCTCAGACGATCTTTCGCCGCCATCGGGATGTCCAGGTCACCTTCGGCATCCGTAACCGCACCACCCGGATCCGCTTGGCCGATATCGTCGATGCGGGCGAATTGCGCGAGCAGCTCGACCATGTGCGCAGCCTGTCCCTGACCCGCGGCGAATCCACCTGGCTTCGCGGCAACACGTTCTACGGCAAGCGGCAGATGTTCTCTCCGGAGTTCATGGATTGGCTCGAAACCTTCCGCTTCCCGGAATATCTCCTGGAAAAGGAGGACGGTCAGTACGTGCTGACCTTCCATGGACCCTGGATCGAGACCACCATGTGGGAGATCCCGGCGCTCGCCATCCTCAACGAACTGCGCTCGCGTGGAGTCTTGAGAGGCATGGGCAAGTTCGAGCTGCAGGTGCTCTATGCCCGCGCCATGACGCGGGTTTGGGAGAAGATCGAGCGCCTGAGGCGTTTGCCGGATCTCTCGATTTCGGATTTCGGCACCCGCCGCCGCCACGGTTTCCTCTGGCAGGACTGGTGCGTGCAGGCCATGATCGAGGGATTGGGGCCGGCTTTCCTGGGCACGTCCAACTGCCTGATCGCCATGCGCCGCGAGGTGGAAGCCGTTGGCACCAATGCCCATGAGCTTCCCATGGTCTACGCAGCGCTGACGAACAGCGACGAGGAACTGGCGAAGTCGCCCTATCGCGTGCTCGCGGACTGGCAGGAGGATTACGAGGGCAACCTGCGCGTCATCCTGCCCGATACATACGGCACGACGAATTTTCTGCAGAACGCTCCCGACTGGGTGTCGTCCTGGACCGGCATCCGCATCGACTCCAAGGATCCCATCGAGGGCGGCGAGGAAGCCATCGCATGGTGGCGCCAGCGGGGACAGAACCCGCGCGACAAGCTCGCCATCTTCTCCGATGGCCTCGATGTCGACGTGATCGAACGCATTCATCGGCATTTCTGCGGACGCATGCGCATCGGCTACGGCTGGGGGACGCTGCTCACGAACGATTTCCGCGGGCTCGCTCCCGAGGGCGGGCTCGATCCCATTTCCATCGTCTGCAAGGTGATTTCCGCCGACGGCCGTCCGACCGTGAAGCTCTCGGACAATCCGACGAAGGCTCTGGGGCCCGAGGACGAGATCGAGCGTTACAAGCGTGTGTTCCACGTGGGTACGCAGATGGCGCAACCGGTTGTGGTGTGACGGACATGAAGGTCGATCTGAACAGCGATATGGGTGAAAGCTTTGGCGCATGGACCATGGGCGACGACGAGGCGATGCTCGACATCGTATCGTCGGCGAATATCGCCTGCGGCTTCCATGCGGGCGATCCGGCCACCATGTTCCGCACGGCTGAGATCGCCAAGCGAAAGGGCGTGGCGATCGGTGCGCATCCGGGCTTCAACGATCTCCATGGTTTCGGCAGGCGCGTGATCCGCGGCGATTCTCCCGCCGAGATCGAACGCATGATCGCCTATCAGATCGGCGCTATGCAGGCCGTGGCCGCGCTGGCGGACCACAAGGTCACCTATGTGAAGGTTCACGGCGCGCTCAACAACATGGCGAACGAAGACGAGAGCCTGGCTCTTGCGATCGCCCGCGCCATCAAGGGAGTCGATGCGAGCCTCGTCAACGTGTGCATGCCGGGCCTTCTGATGGAGAAGGCGTCGGAATCCGTGGGCATACCGGTGGTGCGGGAGTTCTTTGCGGATCGCACCTATGAGGACGACGGCTCGCTGACCAGCCGCAAGAAGCCAGGGTCCGTTCTGCACGACGCGGATGCAGCGGCCGAGCGCGTGCTGCGCGCCCTGCAGGACAGGGCGGTCGTCTCCACATCGGGCAAGCGCATTCCCATCCAGATCGATACGATCTGTGTCCATGGCGATGAGCCGAGCGCGGTCGTGATGGCGCGCACGATCCGGGCCAAGCTCGAGGCCAACGGCATCGCCATCGCACCGTTCTCCGGAGCATGAGGCGTGTCGTTCAAGGATCATTTCTCGGCGAAATCGGGTGATTACGCGGCCTACCGTCCGACCTATCCCCGCACTCTCGTCGATTATCTCGCCGATTTATGCCCGCGGACGGATCTTGCGCTCGATGTGGGCTGCGGCACCGGGCAGCTCTCCGTGCTGCTTGCGGATCGGTTCAACCGCGTGATCGCGACCGATGCGAGCGCGCAGCAGATCGGGAAGGCGCAAGCCCACGAGCGCGTGGAGTATCGCGTCGCCCCGGCGGAGCAGATCGGGCTTGCCGCCGCCTCGGTGGACCTGATCACGGCGGCGCAGGCGGCGCACTGGTTCGATCTCGACGCCTTTTATGCCGATGTGCGCCGGGTCGGAAAACCTGGTGCGGTGCTGGCGCTTGTCACTTACGGCGTGATCGAGGCCGAACCCGACATCGATCCGCTCATTCGGCGCTTCTACAAGGACGTGGTGGGGCCTTACTGGCCGCCGGAGCGCCGCCATGTGGAGGAAGGCTATCGTTCTTTTGCATTTCCCTTCGAGGAATGGACCGCGCCGCCGCTGGCCATCGAGGTGCAATGGCAGGCCTCGGACCTGATCGGCTATATCGATACGTGGTCGGCAGTCCGCGGGCTCGAGAAGGCGCAGGGGCGAGAGCCTGTGGAGGCGTTCCAGCGTGAGCTGCAGACGGCGTGGGGCGAGCCGCAGCGCCGACGTCTCATTCGCTTTCCCCTATCGCTGCGCGTGGGACGCCTGTGATCGGTCGGTCTCGAAGGCAATCGCCAGAAAAGATTTGAGAGCAGCGAGCGTCTCTTCCGGAGCCTCTTCGGCGAGATAGTGGCCGCAATCGATTCCGTGGCCTTCGACGTGATCGGCCCATTCGCGCCAGACCGCCAGCACATCGTACCAGCGCTCCAGGCCGTTTCGGAGGCCCCAGAGCGCCTGGACAGGGCAGGCGATACGCCGTCCAGCCTGCTTGTCGGCTTCATCGAGCCGCATGTCGATGCTGGCGCCGGCCCTGTAATCCTCGCACATGGCGTGGATCGTCTCAGGGTCCGAGAAGCACCGCCTGTACTCGGCCAAAGCCTCCGCGGCGAACATCGCGCGGCCGCGCCGCAGATAGAACGTGTCGGGATCGGCACAAATCAGCGTCTCGGGAAGAGGGTGCGGCTGCGCCAGAAAGAACCAGTGCCAGTAGCCCAGGGCGAAGGCCATATCCGTGCGCTGGAAATGCTCATAGGTCGGCAGGATGTCGAGAACGGACAGGGCGATGATCCGGTCCGGATGGTCGAGCGCCATGCGATAGGCGCAGCGCCCGCCGCGATCATGGCCGACCACCGCGAAGCGCTCGAAGCCGAGGGCTTGCATGACCTCGACCAAGTCGCGCGCCATGGCGCGCTTCGAGTACGGTTCGTGATCGGCGCTCGTCGCAGGCTTGGAGCTGTCGCCATAGCCGCGCAGGTCCGCGCAGACCACGGTGTATTCCTCCGCGAGCTGCGGGGCGATCCGATGCCACATCACATGGGTTTGCGGATGCCCGTGCAGCAGCAGAATTGGCGGGCCGTTCCCTCCATGACGGAGGTTGATGACAGCTTCGGACGTCTCGATCCGGCGATGGGTAAAGGTCTCAAACATGGACCGAGTGTCCAACACTCCCGCAGGCCTTTCCAGCCCTACCAAAGCAGGCGAGGACCGTTCGTCAGCAGGTACGCCCGTCTCGCCCGCTTGCGCGTCCGCTCACCAGGAGCGGCGTTGGCCGTTGTCGATGTGAATAATGCCGTTTCGATACATCTTCAGCCCTCCGACCTCCGGTCTTGATCGCAGGTAAGCCATGACGCCGCGGCTGCGCGCCTTCACCCTGAAATCGAGCGCGCGACAGGACAGGTGCAGGGAATGACTCGCGCCCCCAGCGCGCCGGTTCCGGCTCGCGCTTCGGTGCGTGGACTCAACGCTGACGGCGCCGAAATTGCCCGCGACATCCGCGACCACGGCCAGCAGATTGCCAGGCAGGCAACCGGTCGGCGTCGTGTCGCGGAGCTTGATGGCGCCCTGGGAGACCAAGGAGGAGAAGCCTGAAGGGACGCGCGTCCCGAGCGAGCCGGGATCAGGCAGGGAACTGGTCGCGTCTGGGTCGACAAGGCGATCGGTGGAGGGGAGGCTCGTGTATTCGATCGAGGGAATGGTCCTGTGATGGGCCTTCAACTTTCGCGCGACTTTGTTGACGGCGGATGAGGCGGGTTGCGGTGAGGGAGCAGTCTCTGGGAGAGGGATCGGAATCACGATGCCGTTCGGTTCGGGATGAGGGCTTTGCGCATTCGACGGATTTGGCAGAAGGATTGCCAGGCAGGCGCTCGCGACGACCGTGATCGAAGATGCGCGACGAATTTTCACATCGGTGCTCATCGGGTCTCCCCGTTCTGAGCCCCCACAAGGGAACGCGGGTGGGCAGGCCTCCCGCAGCAGGAATGTTTATTGGCCAGTCGACTGGCGGACGCGTTACCGCTTAGGAGCAGGTACCTAAGCAGTATGCCGGCTGCGACAAGAGCATTCCCGGGAAAACATTCTGATCAAAAGGATTATTGACCGCATAAAGCCTTATTTCAGAAGCATTTTATCCTCTCATGATTCTGGTATTTGAAACATTGTACAAGATGAATATTCGCCTCTTGCGAGCATTGTGGGCGATACACATATCATGTTGCGAGCCGTAACATCGGCGATTGGAGACATGAATGCCTGCTGTCCGTAGCGACATTTTCGAAGCCATCAAAGCTGCCGGTCCGAGCCGGGAGGATTCGCTTGCCCGCATCACGCTCCTGGCAAAGCTGATGGACAGCGCCTTCCTCATTCCCGGTCTCAACCGCCGGGTCGGCTTTGACGCGCTCCTGGGGCTCGTGCCGGGAATCGGCGATGCCATTTCGGCGGCTCTGGCGAGCTACATCATCTGGGAAGCGCGCCAGCTCGGCCTGCCGCGCTGGAAGATCGCCCGCATGGTCGGCAATGTGGCGGTCGATACCGCACTCGGCGCCATCCCGCTGGCCGGCGACGTGTTCGACGTGTTCTTCAAGGCCAATGAGCGCAACCTCAGGATCATCCACGAGCACCTTGGTACGCCCAAGCGCGGGCCTAAAGTGATCGACGGCACGGCGGTGCGGGTCAACGAGCGATCATGATACGAAAAGCGCGGCCCTGAGGCCGCGCTTTTGTTTTACCGGTGGCTCGAGATGAACTGCTTGAAGCGTTCGGATTTCGGGGCGGCGAATACCTCCGCCGGAGGCCCTTCCTCTTCCACCACGCCCTTGTGCAGGAACACCACCCGGTTCGACACGTCGCGGGCGAAGCCCATCTCGTGCGTCACGACCAGCATGGTGCGGCCCTCTTCGGCAAGCGAGCGCATCACGCGCAGAACCTCGCCGACGAGTTCGGGATCGAGCGCGGATGTCGGCTCGTCGAAGAGCATCACGTCCGGGCGCATGGCGAGCGCGCGCGCAATGGCCGCGCGCTGCTGCTGGCCGCCCGAGAGGTGAGACGGATACTGGTTGCGCTTGTCGGCGATTCCGACCTTCGCCAGCAGCTCCTCGGCCTCGGCGATGCACTCCGCTTTCGGGCGCTTCTGCACATGGACCGGCGCCTCGATCACGTTCTCGAGAATCGTCATGTGGGACCAGAGATTGAAGCTCTGGAACACCATCGCGACCCTTGAGCGGATGCGATCCACCTGCCGCTGATCGACGGGCATCATGCCTTTGCGCCCGGACTTGAGCTTGATCGTCTCGCCGCCGATGGTGACGTCGCCGCCATCGGGCACTTCGAGCATGTTGATGCAGCGAAGCATCGTCGACTTGCCAGAGCCGGAGGCACCGAGGATCGAGATCACGTCGCCCTCATTGGCCTTGAGGGACACGCCTTTGAGCACCTCAAGCGATCCGAAGCTCTTGCGCAGGTTGCTGATCGAAACGGCAGGGGTGGACTGGGACGATACGGGCTGGGGCGACAAGGATGCGACTCCGTTAGACATGGGCGGCCTCCAGGCGCGGCTCCACGGCCGGCGGGCGGCGCAGGTGCGGCGAGAGCCACCATTCGATAGCCATGATGATGCGGGTGATGACGAAGTTCAGAACGAGGTAGATCAAGCCGGCTACGACGAACACCTCTACGGCCCGGAATGTCTGCGAAATCATCTTGGCCGCGAGGCCCGTGACTTCCATCATGGTGATGACGGAGGCGAGGGACGTCGCCTTCACCATCAGGATGATCTCGCTGCCATAGGCAGGAAGAGCCTGCCGCACGGCGATCGGGAAGACGATGCGGCGGAAGAGGAGGAAGCCCGACATGCCGCAGGCGCGCGCGGCCTCGACCTGGTTGTGGGGCACGGACTGAAGACCGCCGCGGATGATCTCGCTGCCATAGGCGGCCGTGTTCAGGGTCAGCGCGAGCACCGCGCACCAATAGGGCTCGCGGAAGAAGCCCCAGAGTCCGAGTTCCTGCAGCGTCGGACGGAACTGCCCGAGGCCGTAGTAGATCAGGAAGATCTGCACGAGCAGGGGCGTGCCGCGGAAGACGAACACGTAAGCCTGCGCCGGCCAGTCGAGCGCCTTGACGTTCGACATGCGCATGAGCGCGAGCAGCATGGCGAGCACTGCGCCGAACGCAATCGACGTGAAGGCGAGATTGAGCGTGAGCGGCACGCCGGTGATGAGGCGCAGGAAGGCTTCCTGCATGAAGGCGAAGTCCATCAGGAAGCCCTCCGCATGCCGCGCATCGAGTGGGTCTCGGCACGCTGGAAGAGATAGGTCGAGACCCACGTGATCACGAGATAAAGGATCGCCGCCGTGATGTAGAAATCGAACGGGCGGCGGGTCGAGCCCGCGGCGACCTGGGACTGGCGCAGAAGCTCGACGAGGCCGGTGACGGAGATCAGCGCGGATTCCTTGAGCACCAGCTGCCACGTGTTGCCGAGGCCGGGGATCGCATAGCGCAGGACCTGCGGCGCGATGATCCGGCGGAACATGAGCCAGCGATGCATGCCGACCGAGCGCGCGGCTTCCAGTTCGCCGCGGCTGACGACTTGATAGGCGCCGCGGAACACTTCGGCCTGGTAGGCTCCGGACACGATGCCGATCGCCAGGGCGCCCGTGACGAAGGCCGGCACGCCGATGAAGCCCTCGGCGCCGAACAGGCTGCCGATGGCGCCCAGGGCCGCGCTACCGCCGAAATAGAAGAGATAAATGACGAGAAGATCCGGGATGCCGCGCAGAACGGTGGTGTATCCGTCCGCCAGCCACCGGACCGGCGCATGGCCGCCGATCTTCCCCCAGGCCACGAAGGTTCCGACGACTGATCCCGCGAGGAACCCGCAGGTTGCGACGGCGATCGTCATGCCTGTCGCCATCAGAAGAGCCCATCCCCATCCGTTGGGGCCGAACCCGACGAGTTCGAAATAGCTCAGGTGCTGCACGCTTTGACTTTCCTGCCTGTGCCCGTCCTCCGAAGGGGACGGGCCGTTTCCTCTCATGTCCGGCCTTGCCGGTTGCGGCTCCCCAGGTCAGGTCGGCTTGAGGAGCGCCGTTGGCCGCTTTCTTGTCAGGTTTGCGGCGTCATGTCGATCTTGAACCATTGCTGCGTGAGCTTCTGAATGGTGCCATCGTCGATGGCCGATTGAATTGCCTTGTCGAACATCGCCTTGAGCTCGGCGTCGTCCTTGCGCAGGCCCACGGCCACGCCGCGCCCGAGCACGTCGCCGCTCACCGCGCCGCCGACGATCTCCATGTCCTTGAATTCCGGCTTCTCGGTCGAAGCCTTCAGGGAGGAATGGGCGGCGAAGATCGCATCGATTCGCCCGGCCGCCAGATCGAGATCGTGCTGCTCGGTGGTCTTGTATTCGCGGATCGTGATCGTGTCCTTGAGGTATTTCTCAAGGAACTGGCCATTGACGGTGGAGCTCTGCGTGCCCACGGTCTTGCCCTTCAGGAGCGGCTTCCATTCCTCGATCATCTTCTTGGCCGCCTCGGGGTCCTTGTCGAGGCTCAGGCGCTGGCCCGCGCCCGCGAGCTTTTCGAGCGGCGACCCTTTCATCACGCCCCAGCCGTGGGGGCCGGAGGCATAAGGGCGCGAGAAGTTGATGGTCTCCAGGCGCTTTTCCGTGATGTTCATGCCGGCCATGATGGCGTCGTACTTCTTGGCCTGAAGCGCCGGGATGATGCCGTCCCAGTCCTGGGCCACGATCTCGCACTTCACCTTCATGCGCGCGCACAGGTCGTTGGCGAGGTCGATCTCGAAGCCCTCCAGCTTGCCGCCGGGGCCGGTGAAGTTCCACGGAGCATAGGCGCCTTCGGTGGCGATCTTGATGGTCTTCTCCTGGGCCGAGACCCCTCCCATCGCGAGAGCGGAGGCCAAGAGGGTAAGACCCATTGCCTTGAATATTTTCATCGTTTTCCTCTGGTCGGATTCGACTGATCCCGTTGCCCGAACGAGGGCCTCAGCTCGTCATTCGGATCCCAAAGGTAACAGCCAAAAGCCAAGCCGGCGCAAGGGGTAATCGTGCAAAATCAACGGGCTAGGCTGGTGATTTCGGTCGCACTCGGCCCATTTCCATACAAAAAAGGCGCAGCCGAAGCCGCGCCTTGAAGAGAAAAGAGGCTCTTTTAGCCCTTCGGGGAAATGTCCACCTTGAACCACTTCTCCGACAGCTTCTTCACCGTGCCGTCCTGGACGGCGGCCTGGATCGCGTCGTTGAAGGACTTCTTCAGCTCGGTGTCTTCCTTGCGCAGGCCGACGCCGACGCCCGCGCCGAGCAGGCCGCCGGTGATGGAGGGGCCGACGAGAACGTAGTCGTTCTTGAACTCGGGCTTCTCGAGGGTGCCGATGATGCTGGTCGCATCGGCCAGAACCGCGTCGATGCGGCCGGCGGCGAGGTCGAGGTCATGAGCCTCGGTGGTCTTGTACTCGCGGATCTCGGCGGTGCCCTTGTAGTACTTGTCGGCGAAGTTCGCGTGGATGGTCGAGCCCTGAACGCCGATGGTCTTGCCCTTCAGGAGCGGCTTCACGGCGTCGATGGCCTTCTCGGCAGCTTCCTTCTGCGTGCCGAGGTTGTAGGCCTGGCCGGTGCCGGGCATCTTGGCGAGCGGCGAGTCCTTGGGGACCAGGAAGCCGTTCGGGCCGGCGGCGTAGGGACGCGAGAAGTCGATGGTCTTCTTGCGCTCGTCGGTGATGCTCATGCCGGCCATGATGGCGTCGTACTTCTTGGCCTGAAGCGCCGGGATGATGCCGTCCCAGTCCTGGGCCACGATCTCGCACTTCACCTTCATGCGGGCGCACAGGTCGTTGGCGAGGTCGATTTCGAAGCCCTCCAGTTTGCCGCCGGGGCCGGTGAAGTTCCACGGAGCATAGGCGCCTTCGGTGGCGATCTTGATGGTCTTCTCCTGGGCCGAGGCCCCGCCGAACGCGAGGGCGGCGCCGAAGACGGCAAGACCGACGGTTTTAACGAATTTCATAGTCGTTCCCTTAACTTATGGCTTGGGTACGCCTCAAGCCGATTGTCCCGCAGCCTTCCGGCCGCGCCGTGACGCAGTAACGGTCAATCTCCGAAAAAAGGCAAGGGGCCGCCAAGGCTCCTTACACAACCCGGAGGCGGATCTCCCCGAGGCCCTCGATGGCGGCCGTCATCGTCTGCCCTTGGGTGACGGCGCCGACCCCGTCCGGAGTCCCGGAGAAGATCACGTCGCCGGGGGTGAGCTCGAAATAGGAGGAGAGATAGGCGATCTGCTCGGCGACCGACCAGATCATGTCGGAGAGGTCGCCCTTCTGCTTCACGGCGCCGTCGACCGACAGAGAGATGGTGCCTCCGGCCGGATGCCCGAGCGTCGCCGCCGGATGGATCAGCCCCACCGGACCCGACAGATCCGCTGCCTTGCCGAGCTCCCACGGGCGGCGCAGCTGCTTGGCCTCGTCCTGAAGATCGCGGCGGGTCATGTCGAGGCCGATCGCATAGCCGAACACATGGTTCAGCGCCTCGTCCACCGGGATGTTCCGGCCACCCTTGGCGATGGCGACCACGAGCTCCACCTCGAAATGGTAGTTCTGCGTCTTGGGCGGATAGGGGTGCTCGGCCGTCTCGCCTTCCGGCACGGCCTGGAGGGCGTCGGACGGTTTCATGAAGAAGAACGGCGGCTCCCGCGTCGGATCGCCACCCATTTCCCGCGCATGGGCGGCATAGTTGCGGCCGACGCAATAGACGCGGCGCACGGGGAAAAGATCGCCGGAGCCGGCGACCGGGAGAGCAGGGATGGCGGGAGTGGGAATGACATAGGCCATGGGTGTTCGCGAGCGCCTTCTGATGAAATGGCAGGATTCGTCTTTGTCTTTCCTACACCTTGCGGTTCTCACCACAAGACGTCATGAACGGGGGCTCCACATGAGGAACGACGATGATGGCATCTGGCGGCACTGGCGCGGCTCTCATTGACACTCTGAAGGCGCGCCTCGGAGAGGCTTATGTGCTCACGGCGGCCGGTGATCTCGAAGGACATGTCACGGAGTTGCGCGGCCTCTATCGCGGCGAGGCGCTTGCCCTGGTCAGGCCCGGGAACCGTGACGAAGTCGCGTTCGTGCTCCGGGAATGCGCGCAGGC
This sequence comes from Microvirga sp. HS2, assembly GCF_055792805.1. Lineage (NCBI taxonomy): Bacteria > Pseudomonadati > Pseudomonadota > Alphaproteobacteria > Hyphomicrobiales > Methylobacteriaceae > Microvirga > Microvirga sp. HS2. The sequence goes on along the minus strand of NZ_JBVVAJ010000016.1, from coordinate 43,325 downwards.
CGGATTGCCTGTCGTACCCCACGGCGGCAACACGGGTCTCGTCGGCGGCGGCGTCCCCTTCGGCGGGGTGGTGCTGTCGCTCGCGCGGCTCGACCGCATCCGTGACATCGACCCGGTGAACGCCACGATGACGGTCGAGGCCGGTTGCATTCTCAAGACGGTGCAGGACGCGGCGAGCGATGCCGGTTATCTCTTTCCCCTGTCGCTGGCCTCGGAAGGCTCGTGCCGGATCGGCGGCAATCTCGCCACCAATGCGGGAGGCACCGGCGTACTGCGCTACGGCAACATGCGCGAGCTGACGCTCGGCCTCGAAGTGGTGCTCGCCGACGGACGGATCTGGGACGGTCTGAAGGGCCTGCGCAAGGACAATACGGGCTACGACCTGAGGGATCTCTTCATCGGCTCGGAAGGCACCCTCGGAGTCATCACGGCGGCGGTCCTGAAGCTCTTTCCCAAGCCCCAGACGCGGGTCACGGCCTTCATCGGCTGCGCGTCGCCGCGCGATGCGCTCACGATCTTCCAGCGGCTGCGAGAGGCGGCGGGCGATCAGCTCACCGCCTTCGAATATCTTCCCGAGTTCGGTCTCGAGATCGTGCTCAAGCATCTGGCCGGTTCGGTGCGGCCGCTTGCCGAAGCACACAACTCCTATGCGCTGATCGAACTCTCCTCACCCCGGAAGGACGCCGACCTGCAGGGCCTGCTCGAAGCCGTGCTCGGCGAAGCTTTCGAAGAGGGGCTGGTGCAGGACGCCGTGCTCGGCTCCAGCGAAGCGCAGAGCCAGGCGCTCTGGGGCCTGCGCGAGAGCCTCTCCGAAGTGCAGGGCCGGGAAGGCGGATCGATCAAGCACGACGTGGCCGTGCCCGTCTCGCGCGTCGCGGAATTCATCGAGACCGCAACGAAGGCCTGCGAGGCGGAAATGCCGGGCGTGCGGGTCTGCGCCTTCGGACATTTCGGCGACGGCAACATCCATTTCAACCTGTCCCAGCCGGTCGGCATGGACAAGGCCGAGTATCTTGCCCAATGGGAGCGCTTCAACCGCATCGTCCATGACATCGTGCACGGCATGAACGGATCGATCGCCGCCGAGCACGGCATTGGCCTCATCAAGCGCGACGAGCTGTTGCACTACAAGGATCCTGTGGCTCTGGACCTCATGCGCAGCCTCAAGCGCGCGCTCGATCCGCAGAACATTCTCAACCCCGGAAAGGTCGTGTCGATCGGAGAGAACGCTCCTGCGGCATTTCCCAAGGCAGGACGGCACCCATGAAGAGCATCGATCTTCTCACCTTCGGCGAGCCCATGATGGAGTTCGCGGAGGTGCGGCGCGACGGTGAGCGCCTCTACCTTCCGGGTTATGGCGGCGACGTTTCCAATGCTGCAGTCGCGGCGGCCCGCCAGGGCGCGAAAACCGCGATCTTCACGGCCTTGGGGCACGATGTCTTCGGTCAGAATTTTCTCGATCTGTGGAACGGGGAGGGGATCGATTGCTCCTCGGTGATCCTGCGCGAGGACGGCAGGACGGGAGCATATTTCATCAGCTACGGCGCGGAAGGTCATGTGTTCACCTATGCGCGCGCCGGATCGGCGGCGAGCCTGGTCACGGTCGAGGAACTGCCGCTGGACCAGATCGCCTCCGCGCGGATCCTGCATGCATCGGGCATTTCGCAGGCGATTTCGGACAACTGCGCCGATGCCGTGTTCGCGGCGATCCGTCATGCCAAGGCCAATGGCACCGTCGTCAGTTACGACACCAATCTTCGCCTGAGGCTCTGGCCGCTGGACCGCGCCCGTGCGGTCATCCACGGCGCATCCGCCCTCTCGGACATTCTTCTTCCCGGTCTCGATGATGCGCGCCAGCTCACGGGGCTGGAGCGGCCGGAGGAGATCTGCGTGTTCTATCTCGGTCTCGGGTGCGGCGTCGTCGCGCTCACCATGGGCAAGAACGGCACCATGGTCGCGACGCGGGAGCGGACTGAGATCATCGCGGCTAGGCCCGTCGAAGCCGTCGACGCCACGGGCGCGGGTGATACCTTCGACGGCGCGTTCCTGGCCGAGTGGCTCGTGCATCGCGACCCGTTCCGTGCGGCAGCCTATGCCAATGCCGCCGCCGCCCTGTCGACCCTGGGCCATGGAGCGGTCGCGCCGATCCCGCAACGGTCGAAGGTCGAGGCCTTCCTTCAAGGCGCATAAGAACGGCGGGCCCGAGAGCCCGCCGCCAAAATCTATCGTATCTGTCGTGCTGCTTAGAGCATCGTGCGGACCCAGCGGGCCGCGCAGCGACCCGAAGGGCTACGTCAGTGAAAAGTGGATCCGGTTTTCCGCACGATGCTCTCGTCTCAGGAGAAAGCATCGGATCTGCCCCAAAAGTGCAAATCCACTTTTGGGTCCGATGCTTTAGCGGCGCCGGATCGCTGCAGCGCCGGGAAGGCGACTGGCCTGTGCGAGGTGGTTCTCAATATGCGGCACGACGGAGGCCGCGAACTGGCGCAGGGACGGATCGCCGCCGGCCTGGGCATAGCTCGCGTGCAGGTTCAGCGCCTCCTGGTGCGCCAGACTCTGATACTGGCCATAGAGACGGTCGAATTGCGGGCCCGAGGCCGAAGCGAGCTGGTTCAGCATGGCTGTCTTGTCGGGGCTGAGGGGAACGCCGAGGCGGATCGGAGCGATCGAGCCGGTTGCCTGCACGTCGGCGCCTGCGCCGGCCGCGGCGCCCGTCGTCGCACCGACGCCCGCGCCCACGGCGGCACCGACCGGGCCGCCCACCAGGGCGCCGACCCCAGCGCCCGTGAGGGTTCCGGCCGCCGTGCCGCCGGCCGCACCCGGTGACGTCGCTGCCGCGCCTGCGGTCGTGCCGGCTGCTGCGCCGACGCCCGCTCCGACCGCGGCGCCGACCGGGCCGCCGACCAGCGCGCCGATGCCCGCACCGGCCAGCGTGCCACCGACGGAGCCCGGGATGAATTCACCGGAGGCCGAATAGACCGCGCGACCGCCATTCAGGGCCTGGCTGGTCATGCCGTGATCACGGATCATCTCCTGAGCGAAACGGCGCACGTTGGGATTGCGGGAGCGTTGCAGGGCGAGCTGGCTCGACGCAATCTCGAACGCGTCGGATTGAGCCGCCATCGTGCGGTAGGTCTGGCTATCCATCATCGTCTGCGCAAAGGCCGGGGCGGAGATCAACGCAAGCAAGGCCGCGAGAGCAACATGTTTCTTCATGAGATAACTCCTGTTCGAAAGGGAGCAGAGCACCGCGCGAAGCCCGCGTGGCTTGCAAAACTCATGGGTGGCTGCTGCATCCCTTCAACGAGGAGCGATCTGAGCGGTTCCCGAAAGGAAAAGGGGTAGTCTCACGATGCCGAAAGAGGCATTGTTGCTGCGCTTCATGTGCAACAGAGCAATGCAGACTTCGATCTGTTCTATGTCTCTCTGGCGTTCAACCTTCTGGAGGAGCTGTAATGCTTTCCGTTCCGCTCAGGAGATCATGATCGTCACTGCTTGACGAGGGCCGTGTGATCACGGCCCCTCTTGAGACTGGCGGATCTGGCTGAGCGACAGCATTCCCATGCCTCCGACCGTACCGTCAGGCTTCAGGCCGCGCAGTTCCGCCTGGAGCAGGAAGCCGGTGTCGTCCTGGTCGATCGTGAAGAGATGATAGCCTGCCTTGTGGGTGAGCGTTCCGCTGCGGGCCGAGGCCGATGGGGCCCCGATGACGGGCACCGGACCGCGCGGCCCGGGGATATGCGCGAGCGACCCCACGTGATTGTGCCCATGAAGAATGAGCTCGGCGCCGACGCGGCCGATCATGGCTTCGAAGCGCTTGGCGTCCGTGAGATTACGCCCCGGCTCGGCCCCGCCGATATGCGGCGGATGATGGATCAGGACGACGCGGAAGCAGAACGGGTCCCGTCCCAGCTCGCTCAGCATCGCCTCCGTATCCTTGGTCTGCTGCGAGCCCACCCGTCCGCTGGCGACGAAGGGAAGGGTGGGAATGGCGGAGGAAAGGCCGATGATGGCGACCGGCCCATACCGGCGGAGATAGGGGAATACGGCCTCGCGGCCGTCGTCTCCCCGGGTCCACGGCGCAACCTTCCTGAGCAGGCCTTCGAGCGAGCCGCGCACATAGGCGTCGTGATTGCCCGGCACGAAGGTGACGTGAGCGGGGTCGCCGAGGCTCTCAAGAAAGATCCGCGATGTCTCCCACTCATCGGGCAGGCCGATATTGCACGTGTCGCCCGTGCAGGCGATGTGATCCGGTTTCTGGGCGTGGATATCGGCGACGAGCTCCGCCAGGAGCTCCATGTCGTGAAGGTCGTGCCGGCTGCGATGCCAATTGTACCAGCCGGTCAGGCGCTTGCTCAGCAACTGCTTCAGGCGTGGCCGGGGAAGGGGGCCCACATGCGGGTCAGTGAGATGGGCAATGCGAAACATGACGGCCTAATGAAGTGAACGGACGAGAGTTCGCCCGTGCCGCCCGTGGCGTCAAGCATGGCCGATAAAGAAGAGATCCTTCGGAGGCGGTCGCGGACAGAGACCCATGGCCTCCGCCTCACGATATGGGCGAGGACGTCCTGCCCGGGCCCGGGTCCCGACAGAAACCGGGCGTGGTCCGAGCCAGGAGCCAGGTCCGTGAGACGTGGCTCCGCTGCGTCAGAGGCAGGTTTAGTACTGCGCGCCCGGGATCAGGGTCGAGTAGATCCTGCGATCCTCAAGATTGAGAGCCGGGGACCAGGAGAAGCGGGCGGAGCGGTTGAGAAGGGACAGGATCAGCGACAGAAACATTGGAACACCTATGGTTGCCGTCGTATTAGACCTTAGTAGAATGAAGGTCACGCGCTAATCCGCCGGATCAGCCATGCGCGGGATGAATGTCTTTGTTCATCTTCCTGTAATCTTCTCATGATTAATTCGACCAATGTCCGACTCTGCGCCATCGAACAAAGCCTCCCGTTTCGTGACTTGGGGGCTCCACACCTATTGGCGGTTTTCCCGGGGCATGACCCTGGGAGTGAGGGGCATCGTCCTCGACGGGGAGAACCGGATCTTTCTCATCCGGCACACCTATGTGCCCGGCTGGCATCTGCCCGGGGGCGGCGTGGAAACCGGAGAAACGGCCCTCGACGCGCTGACTCGTGAGCTGCGCGAGGAGGCCTGCATCGCCATCGATGCGCTACCGGCGCTCGCGGGCGTGTTCTTCAACCGGCGGGCGTCCCGGCGCGATCACGTGCTCGTCTATCTGATCCGGCACTTTACCGTCCTCGAGGAGAAGCAGCCCGACCGCGAGATCGCGGAGGCAGGCTTTTTCCCCCTTGCCCGGCTGCCCGAGGGGACGACGGAGGCGACGCGCCGTCGGCTGGCGGAAATCCTGGAAGGGGAGCCGCTTTCACCCATGTGGTGAAAGAGGAGGGTTTGCGCGGCGTCCCAAGGGCTGCTATGGCCAGGGCACTCGAGGAAACGCCACGCTCATGACCATCATTCGGATCCAGCGACGACGACAGGGCTGATCTCATCGTCCAGCCCCCATTCCGATTGCCGTCTTCCGCTTTTCGAGTCCGTCCATGACCGAGCTTTCCCTTCTCATTCGCTCCGAGCAACCCATCGACGACGAGGCGATCGAGCGCCTTCACGAGCGCGCCTTCGGCCCGGGGCGCTACGCCCGCACGGCCTCCCGCCTGAGAGAGGGCGCGGGCCATCTGCTCGAACTCTCCTTCACCGCCATGGTGGGCACCCTGCTGGTGGGCTCCGTGCGCCTGACGCCCGTCATGGCGGGCCGGGAGCCGGCCCTGATGCTCGGACCGTTGGCCGTCGAGCCCGCCTTCGAGAGCCGGGGCATCGGCGCCGCGCTCATGCGCCGCTCGCTGGACGCGGCGAAGACGAAGGGACACACGCTCGTGCTGCTCGTGGGCGACGAGCCCTATTACCGCCGCTTCGGCTTCAAGCTCGTTTCGCAGGGGCTGCAGCTGCCGGGACCCGTCAATCCCGCGCGGTTCCTGGCCCTCGAACTGGAGGAGGGGGCGGTCGCCCGCGCCAGGGGCATCGTCACGCCGCTCCCGAAAGAGGCCTGATCAGGCCCTTCTGCGGCCTTCCGTCAACCAGGCCGCGAGCGTCGCGCCGATCAGGAGCGCGAGGCCGATGAAGCCGAGCGCCAGCGGGAACACCGAGACGCCGCGCACGATGGCGCTCTGGCTGGGCTTGATGCCGATCCAGTCGCCGCCGGAAAACCGCGAGCCCGAGTGCACGGCAAGGATGCGGGGGACGGTGATGCTCTGGTCGCCGGCCGTCGCCACCCGCCGGACCGAGCCGCCGGTCGCTTCCGCGATCGGAGTGAGCGCCTCGGTGTTGCTGAACACGTCCATCAATTCGCGGGGGTTGGCCGGTCCGATGCTGACGAAGGCGATGAGATCGCCCGACCGGACCGTGTGAAGCCCCAGTTCCTTGCCTTCGATCTCGGCCGTGAAGAGGCCCGGTCGGCCCTCGTTCAGCGGAACGCTGGCTTCCACGCCGCTCGGCGACACGAGGGTCACGGGATCGGCGGTATCCGCCATGGTCTGCCGCTCGATGTGGATCGTGCGGCCGCTGGCGGAGGCGCGGAGGGCTTCCTCTTCCAGCGCCGGTTCCTTCATGAGCCAGTGGGCCAGCCGGCGCAGGAGATCGAGATGGGGGCCGCCATCCTGATAGCCGCGGGCCCAGAGCCAGGCGTGGTCCGAGAGGAGCAGCGCGACACGGCCTTTCTCCTCACGCCGGAGCACGAGCAGCGGCAGGTCGTTCGCGCCCGACATCAGCGTCGCGCCCGATTGCACGTCGGAGCCGATGATGCGCAGCCACTCGCCCCATGCGGGCGGCGAGGTCTCCGAGCCTGGGAGGTCCCGCGTCACCGGATGGCGGTTCCCCGTGTCGGTGATGTGGGCCTTGTAGGGCTGCTCGACGATGCGGCCGTTGGGGATGCCGGGAATGACGGGCGAAAGCCGCGTCTGGGCCAGGCTGCCGTAGCTTGCGAATTCCGGCCCCGCCGCCACGAGGATCGCGCCGCCTTCGCGCACATAGCGCACGATGTTCTCGAAATAGCTCGAAGGCAGGATGCTCTGGTTGGCGTAGCGGTCGAAGATGATCAGGTCGAAATCCTTGATCTTCTGCTGGAACAGCTCGCGCGTCGGGAAGGCGATCAGCGACAATTCGTTGATCGGCGTGCCGTCCTGCTTTTCCGGCGGCCGCAGGATCGTGAAATGGACGAGATCCACATTGGCGTCGGATTTGAGCAGGTTGCGCCAAGTGCGCTCGCCGGCATGGGGTTCGCCGGACACGAGCAGCACGCGCAGCTTCTCGCGGATGCCCTCGATGGGCACGACCGCGCGGTTGTTGGCCTGCGTCAGCTCGTTGGGCAGTCCCTCCACTTCGAGCTCGACCACGTTCGTGCCGCCATGCTCGATCTGCACCTGCAACGAGAACGGGGTGTCAGCGCGCACCTGCTGGCGGGACAGAACCTGCCCGTCGCGCCGGAGCGTGACCAGGGCCGAGCCCGTGCCGCCGCGCTCCATCACCTGCGCGCGAATGGTCTGCTCCTTGCCCACGATGCCGAAGCGGGGCGCCTCGATCAGCTTGATCTGCCGGTCGCGCTCGTCGGGGCGGCCCGTGATGAGGGCGTGAAGCGGCGCATGGAAACCGAGCGCCTCGGCGGAGGGCGGAATATCGTGCACCACGCCGTCGGTGATAAAGATCACGCCCGCCAAGCGGTCCGGCGGGACATCCGCGAGGCCGTTCGAGAGCGCGGTGAACAGGCGCGTTCCCTCATCGCCCGTACTGTCGTCCGCTTCGATGTAGCGCGGCTCCACATCCGCGAGCGAGCCGAAGCGCCGCTCCAGCTCGGCCTTGACCTGGTCCGTCATCGCGGAGCGGTCGCCGAGCGTCTGGGACGTCGTGCGGTCGGTCACGACGGCCACGATATCCTTCACCTTCTCGCGCTCTTCCTGCACGAGCGACGGATTGGCGAGCGCGAGCAGGACGAGCCCCAGGGCGAGAGCCCTGAGGATCGCCACGGGTCCGCGGGAGACGATGGCGAGGATCGCGAGCAGGGCGGCCACGGCGCCGACGGCCCAGAGCGCATAAACCGGGATGAGAGGCGAGAAGCTGATCGAAAGAACTGACATGAACCGCTCTATTGCCCCAGCCGCTCGAGCAGCGCGGGCACGTGCACCTGATCCGCCTTGTAGTTTCCGGTGAGCGTATACATCACGATGTTGATGCCGCTTCGATAGGCCATTTCGCGCTGGCGCGGATCGCTTCCGACCACGGGAAAGAGATATTCCCCTCGGTTGCCGACTGCCCAGGCCGCGGCAAGGTCATTGGAGGTGATGATGATCGGAGACACGCTGTCGCCGGAGCGTGCCGGACGGTTCTGTTCGCCTTCCGCCTGCGGAGGAAGGGCCTCGACCCAGGTCTGCCCCGTGGCGTAGCGGCCCGGGAAGGCATCCAGGATATAGAAGGTCTTCGTCAGGACGTGGTCGTTCGGCACCGGCTCCAGCTCGGGAATGTCGAGGGTGGCGAGCATGCGGCGCAGATACTGGCCCTCTGCGCTGACGGCGCCATCGGGGCGGTTGCTGAAGGCGTCCCGCGTATCGAAGATCACGGTGCCGCCGCCTTTCATGAAGGCGTCGAGGCGCCGGATCGCGGCCTCCGACGGCATCGGCCGCGTGGCGACGATGGGCCAGTAGATCAGCGGATAGAAGGCGACTTCATCCCGCGAGAGGTCGATGCCGATCGGATCGCCCGGCGAAAGGGCGGTGCGCTGCGACAGAACCTGCGTCAGCCCCGTGAGCCCGGCCTTGCTGGTGTCGTCGACGCCCGCGTCGCCCGTGATCACGTAGGCCAATCGTGTGACGAGGGCGGGGCTCGCATTCTCGTCCATGCGGCGTGGCCCCAAGTCCTGCGCTCTCGCATCGAAGGCCGATGTGAGAAACAGCATCGATGCGAGCAGGATGGAGGCCGCGGCGCCTGCCTTGCGCAGGCGTCCCGAAAGGTTCGCGAGATGGCCGCCGAGCCAGAGCGAGGCAAGGGTGTCGGCGAGCAGCAGAATGAGGGCGAGCATGAACAGAGGCATGCGCAGATCGACGGTTTGGGCGCCCTCCAGGGGCGCAATACGGGCCTTCAGCGGAGCGACGTCGAGCGGCGCGAGCTTGTCCCCGGGGAGAAGGGCGTTCACGGCGAGACTCGAGTCGGCAGGGCCGTAGAAGCCGGGCGGGTGCTCTCCCATCGCGCGCTCGGCGTAGCTGCGCGGGACGGCGCGGGCGTTGGCGGGCGGAGACGTGAACATGCCGTAGCCATCGAGGGTGAGGCGGGGGGCGACGGTCTCGTTTTCCGCGTTGCGCGACTCGGCGTTCACGTCGTGCGGCGCGCCCGAAAGAGCCGTGATCCGGCGAAGCATATCGACGAAAAGGCCGGAGAGCGGCAGGTTCGACCAGGTGGTGTCCGCCGTGACATGGAAGAGCACGAGAAGGCCGTCGCCACGCTTGTCCGCCGTGACGATCGGCGTTCCGTCCACCAGCGACGCCCAGGTCCGGGAGGCGAGGTCCCCGTCGGGCTCAGCGAGGATCTGGCGGCGGATGCCGATCTCTTCCGGAATCTTGAGCCCGAAGAAGGGGCTCTCGCGTGTGAAGGGCGCGAAGGTCTTCGGGGTGTCCCAGGAGAGCGACCCGCCGAGACTGCGCCCGCCGCGGCGCAGGCGAACCGGCACGAGTTCGTCGTTGCCTGCCGCCAGACGCGAACCGGCGAAGCGCAGGAGCAATCCGCCTTTCTCGACGAATTCCGAGACCCTGCCCAGGGTCTCGCGGTCGAGACCGCCCACATCGGCGAGAACGAGCACCGAGACCTGCTCCTCCAGAAGCTGGTTCACCGCATCGGCGACGCCGCCGCGCCCCATCCGGATTTCCGAATAGGGGGACAGCGCCCGCTCGATGTAGAAGAGCGGCGAGAGCAGAGGCTGGGTCTGATCGGCGGTGCCGCCGAAAACGAGCCCGACGCGCCGGCGCTTGCTGCGCTCGTCGATCAGGTTCACCGCACCGGCGGAGCCCTCTCCGAGAATCTCGATGCGGGCGATGGCGTTCCGGATCTCGGTGGGAAGATCGAAGGCCACCATCGTTTCGGTCGCGCTGGGATCGAAGCGGAAATGCATGTCGGCGAGCGGCAGGTTCTTCAGGTCCAGCGCCCGCAAGGTGCCCGAGTCGCGGCCGTTCGGCTCCGCCCGCACGACCCGCGCATTCAAGCGGCCACCGGCGTTCTCGACGCCGGCGACAGCAAGCGTGGAGGCGCGCTCGGGTTTGAGCACCGTGATCCGCCGGTCATTCGCCATCTGCGCCAAGCCGTCGATGAAGCCTTGCCCATCAACGCCGGCCACCCCGTCACTGATCCAGACGATGTTCGCATCCGGCGTGCCTTCCAGGAAGCGCTTGATGGAGTCGAGGTGGGCCGCGCGGTCCTGCAGATGCGGTTGGGGCTTCAGGGAGCGCAGGCGCTCCAGGGCCGCGGCCGGATTGGTCAGCTCGAAGGCCGCAGGTTGTTCGGCCGTCGCAACGAGGGCGACGGTGCGTCCGTCGCGGCCGGCGGCTTCGATGCGTTCGGAGGCCAGATTCATCCTGTCCCGCCAGTCATGCGCGGCGGCGAGGCCATTGTCCACGATCAGGAGAAGCGGCGCACGGCCGTTGTCCTCGGCGAGGGGATTCCAGATCGGCCCTGCTGCCGCGAGAATGAGGAAGGCGGCGAGCAGCAGCCGCATGAGCAGCAGCCACCAGGGCGTGCGTGCGGGCGTCTCCTGCTCGGGCTGCAGGTCGGCCAGGATCTTGAGCGGCGGAAAATCCACCCGTCTCGGCTGTGGCGGCGTGATGCGCAGAAGCAGCCAGATGGCGGGTAGAGCCGCGAGCGCCGTCAGAACGAGCGGAACGGCGAAGGTGAGGGGAAGGCCGAACATGATCTAGCGCCCTCCCAAACTTGCGCCGCGGGCGGCCGAGACCAGCGTCAGCAGACGCAGCGCGGCCTCGCTGGCCGGACGGTCGGTGCGATGGATCGTGAAGGTCCAGCCTCGGCGGCGCGTGATCTCCTGCAGCCCGGCGCGATGCTGCTCGATCCGCTCGCGATAGGCGCGGCCCCAGGATTGGGCGTCACCGATCCGAAGCGCGAGGCCATCCTCGAGATCGTGCAGGACGGCTTGGCCCTGGAAAGGAAAGGTCTCCTCGACAGGGTCGACGACCATGACGAGATGCCCCCGCGAGCCGCGGGCGGAGATGCCTTCCACGGCGGCCGCGATGTCGCGCAGGGGGGAGAGGAAGTCGCTGATCAGGATGGCTTCGTGCTGCGGGGCGATGGGCGCGCCCGGCGGGAGATCGTCCTCCAGGGACGAGCGGTCCGTCACGAGGGTCTGCGCCATGGTTTCGGCAATGCGCCGGGTGGCGCGCGGGGCCATGAGGCCGAGCATGCCGACCCGCTCGCCCGATTCCACGAAGCAATCGGCCAGGGCCAGGCCCAGCACGACGGCGCGCTCGATCTTGGGCACCTGGGCGAGTTCCGAGGCATAGGCCATCGACGCGGAGCGGTCGATCCAGATCCACAGGGTCTGGGCCGTCTCCCATTCCCGCTCGCGGACGTAGAGCCGGTCGTCGCGGCCCGAGCGGCGCCAGTCGATGCGCTGCGCGGCCTCGCCCGTCACGAAGGGACGGAATTGCCAGAAGCTCTCGCCGACGCCCGCGCGCCTGCGCCCATGGATCCCGTGCGCGAGGTTCGCCGCGACGCGTCGTGCTTCGAGCACGAGGCGCGGCATGCGATGGGCGAGCGAGAGGGCGCTCTCGGTCTCCTGGCGACCCGGCGAGCGGGCGCTCTCGGGAAGGACCCGGACACGGGCCATGACGAAATCCTTAACCTGCCAGCCGGGAGGTGAGGCGGCCGATGACGCTCGACAGCGTCTCGCCGTCGGCGCGGGCGGAGAAGGTGAGCGCCATGCGATGCTTGAGGACGGGCTCGGCCAGCGCCACCACGTCGGCCATGGAGGGGGCGACGCGGCCTTCGATGAGGGCTCGCGCGCGCACCGCCAGCATGAGCGCCTGGCTGGCGCGGGGCCCTGGGCCCCACAGTACCTTGTCGCTCACGCCGTCGATGCTCTCGTTCTCGGGGCGGGCCGAGCGCACGAGATCGAGGATCGCTTCGACCACGCTCTCGCCGACGGGCAGGCGCCGCACGAGGCGCTGGGCGTTCATGAGGGCTTCGGCGTTCATGACGGCGACAGGCTTGTGATCCTCCGCGCCGGTCGTCTCGATGAGGATGCGCCGCTCGGCCTCGCGGCTCGGATAATTCACGTCGATCTGCAGCAGGAAGCGGTCGAGCTGCGCCTCGGGAAGGGGGTAGGTGCCTTCCTGCTCGATGGGATTCTGGGTGGCCAGCACATGGAAGGGCTGGGGCAGGTCGTGCCGCTCGCCGCCCACGGAAACGTGATGCTCCTGCATCGCCTGCAGCAGGGCGGACTGGGTGCGCGGGCTCGCGCGGTTGATCTCGTCCGCCATGAGAAGCTGGGTGAAGACCGGACCTTTGACGAAGCGGAAGGAGCGGCGGCGGTCGGCTCCTTCGTCGAGGATCTCCGAGCCCAGGATGTCCGAGGGCATCAGGTCCGGCGTGAACTGGATGCGGCGGGCGTCCAGGCCGAGGACGGTGCCGAGCGTCTCGACGAGCTTTGTCTTGGCGAGGCCTGGAACGCCCACGAGCAGACCGTGGCCCCCCGCGAGCAGGGTGATCAGGGTCTGATCGACGACGTCTTCCTGGCCGAAGATGACGGTGTGGATGGCCTCCCGGGCGCGCCCGACAGTCTCAAGCGTGGCCTCCGCATTGCGGATGATCGCATCGTCCAGGGCGGTGGGCGCTTGAGAAATGCTGGCCGTCATGAGGTCATTCTCCCTCTCGTTGCAGTCGCCCCCAAACACCTAGTCTGCCTTCGATCCCTATCGAGAGGCAAGAGTCGATGCGCCGCAGCGGACGGGGCCGAAGGATTGGATGTCGCTGTCGGGAACTCTATGCTTAAGGAAGTAGCCGATGACAGCCTTCCGTCGATCCTCACCATTCACTTTCCTGTTCACGCTTGTGTCATGACCATGTCCAACACCCCCGCATCCGGCAGCGCCCTGGCCCACCTCATGGAGGCGCTCGGCCCCGACGTCAGGCGGAAGGGCCTCCCTCCGGTGGAGCGCTGGAATCCGCCCTATTGCGGCGAAATCGACATGCGCATCGCCGCCGACGGCTCCTGGCACTATATGGGCTCGCCCATCAGCCGGCCCGCTCTCGTCAGGTTGTTTTCCACGGTCCTGCGGAAGGACCCGGAGCGCTACGTGCTCGTCACGCCCGTGGAGCGGGTGGGAATCGTCGTGGAGGATGCTCCATTCCTCGCCGTCGAGATGGCGCTCGAAGGGGAGGGGGAGGATCGCCAGATCGCGTTCCGCACCAATGTGGACGACCTCGTGCCGGTGGGGCCGGACAATCCCCTGCGCTTCGAAGAGGGCGAGCATGGCGGTGTCAAACCTTACGTGAAGGTTCGCGGCGACCTGTGGGCGCTCGTCACCCGCTCCGTGGCCATGGACCTGATCGCGCTCGCCGAGGAGCGGGTGCTCGAGGGGCGGAAACTGTTCGGGGTCGCGGTGAAGGATGGATTCTTTCCCATCGCCTCCGCCGCCGACCTGGGAGACCTCTCATGAGGACAGCCCCCCTGGACCGGCCGGACTTTCTCACCCTCGCCGCCGAGCGGCTGCGGCCGGAACCGCCGCACCCGGAGGATGCCCTGGCCAATCCGCGTGGGGATCACAGCCTCGACGACGTCCCGCTCGTCCATCCCCTGAACCCGAAGCCCGCCGCCGTGCTGGTCCCTGTCGTGATGCGGGAGGAGCCGACGCTCCTGCTCACGGAGCGATCCGCGCAGCTCCGCCAGCATTCGGGGCAGATCGCCTTTCCGGGCGGCCGGGTCGATCCGACGGACGATTCGATCCTGGCGGCGGCCTGCCGCGAAGCCGAAGAGGAAATCGGGCTCGACAGCCGGTTCATCGGCCTGCTCGGCTATCTCGATGCGTATCTCTCCACCACCAATTACCTGGTCATTCCCGTCGTGGCGCGGGTCTCGCCGTCCTACACGCTCGATCTCAATCCGCATGAAGTGGCCGACGTCTTCGAGGTGCCGCTGAGCTTTCTCATGGATCCGTCGCGGCACGAACTCCATTCCCGAGAATGGAAGGGCATGCTTCGCCGCTATTATGCAATGCCCTTCGAAGGCCGCTATATCTGGGGCGTGACGGCGGGAATCATCCGCAACCTCTACGAAAGGCTCTACACATCGTGACACGAGCGTTCCTGCAGGGATTGGTGCTGTTTTTTCTGCCCTTCGTCCTCTTCGCCGCCTATCTCGTGATTCGTCGCCGGAATGCCCTGGCCTGGTCCTCGTGGAGCGATCAATCGCTCTGGCTTGCCATCGCGGGCCTGGTCATGGTCATCGCCTCCCTCGTCGTCACGGGCTTGACCACCGAGCGGCATACCGGCGCCTTCGTGCCGACGCATATGGAAAACGGGCGAATCGTTCCGGGGCAGTTCCAGTGACTCAGACACTCGATCACACAGCGCTTCTCAGCCTTCTCGATCGCCCGCCGCTGCGCCGCCTGCTCGAGGTCCTCAACGGCCGAGGAGAGGAGACGCGCATCGTCGGCGGCGCCGTGCGCAACGCCCTGCTCGGACGACCCGTGACGGAAGTCGATTGCGCCACCACCATGCTGCCCGATGCCATGGTGCAGCGGGCGAGCGAGGCGGGGTTCAAGTCCGTTCCGACCGGCATCGATCACGGCACCGTCACCGTCATCGTCGACGGCGAGCCCTTCGAGGTCACCACCCTTCGCGTGGACGTGGAGACGAACGGGCGTCAGGCCGTCGTGCATTTCGGACGCGATTTCGTGCTCGATGCCCTGCGGCGCGATTTCACCATCAACGCTCTTTCCTTGGGAACAGACGGCCGGCTCTACGACTACACGGACGGCGTCGCGGATCTGAGCGCGCGCCGCGTGCGGTTCATCGGCGATGCGCATACGCGCATCCGCGAGGATTATCTGCGGATCATGCGCTTCTTCCGCTTCTATGCGGAATATGCGGAGGGCGAGCCCGACCCAGAGGGCCTCGCTGCGGCGGGATCGGAGCGCCAGGGCTTAGGCATCCTGTCGAAGGAGAGAATCCGCCACGAACTCCTCAAACTCCTCGTGGCGCGCCGCGCCGAAGAGACGCTGCGTGTCTTGAGCGCTCACGGGTTTCTCACATGGCTGCTCGCCGGCGCCGCCGAGTTCGGGCGCTTCGGGAGGGTTGCTGCGTTCGACCGGGACGATCCGGTTGCGATCTGGCGTCTCGCGGCGCTTGCCGTGATGGTCGAGGAGGATGCGGAGCGACTGCGCGAGCATCTGCGGCTGTCCAACGACGAACACAGGACGCTCATCGCCTATGCCCGGCTGCTTGCCACATTGAAGACCTGGGCCTTGCCGCTTGACGCCACGGCCATCCGCCGCCTCGTCGCGGATCATGGCGTCAAGATGGTGAGCGTCGTCCTCGCCGCCCTCGACGGAGAACCGTCGCCCGTCATCCAGGGTGACGCGTCCGGTGCTCTCGAGCGCTATCGCAGCGGTGCGGAACCCGTACCGGTCTTTCCGCTGCGGGGCGCGGATTTCGTCGCACGCGGCATTCCGAAGGGACCGAGAGTCGGCGAGCTTCTCGGCTCGGCGCGTCAGGCGTGGCTTGCGGAAGGCTGCCGGACCGACGAGGCCTCCATGACGGATTTGCTGGAGCGGGTTCTGGCGGGGGCCTGAATACATCGTCATCCCCGGCCTTGTGGCCTTGTGCCGGGGATCCACGTCTTCCGCTCGCTGGGGTTCCCTAGACGTGGATGGCCGGGTCAGGCCCGGCCATGACGGAGAAGGGCATCTAACTCAAGGCCACCGCACCGTCGGCGGCATCGAGGACAGGATCGAGGCGATGTTGCCGCCGGTCTTGAGGCCGAAGATTGTGCCGCGGTCGTAGAGCAGATTGAACTCCACGTAGCGGCCGCGCCGCACCTGCTGTTCGATGCGGTCCTCCTCCGTCCAGCTTTTCGTCACGTTGCGGCGCACGATTTCGGGATAGATCGTCAGGAAGGCCTCGCCCACGTCCTTGGTGAAGGCGAGATCCTCGTCCGGATCTCCGGTCCAGTGATAATCGTAGAAGATGCCGCCGATGCCGCGCGGCTCGTGGCGGTGCTTGAGGTAGAAATACTCGTCGCACCACTTCTTGTACTTTTCGTAAGCGCCGTCAGGGGCGTGGCGACGGCATGCGTCTTCCATCGCCGCGTGAAAGGCCACGGTGTCGGGATCGTCCTGAACGCGGCGGCGGTCGAGCACGGGCGTGAGGTCCGCCCCGCCGCCGAACCAGGCTTTCGTGGTCACCACGAAGCGCGTGTTCATATGGACTGTCGGCACGTTCGGGTTCCACGGATGGGCGATGAGCGAGATGCCGCCGGCCCAGAAGCGCGGATCCTGGTCGGAGCCGGGAATCTGGCCGCGGAATTCCGGCGCGAACTCGCCGTGCACGGTCGAGACATGCACGCCCACCTTCTCGAACACGCGGCCCCGCATCATGGACATCACCCCGCCGCCGCCCGGCGCGCCGCTATGGTCCTTGCGCTCCCAGGGCGTGCGCTCGAAGCGCCCCGCCTCCGAGGCCTCCGGGGGCAGGGGAGCCTCGTCCTCGTCCTCGATCGCCTCGAAAGCGGCGCAGATCCGGTCGCGCAGGGATGCGAACCAGAGAGGGGCTTCGATCTGCAGGCGTTCGATATCGGCTTTGTCGGTCATGGGCGTCGCTTCATAGGTCGGTGGGGGAGGGCATAGGGAAGGAACCGGTCTGCCGCAAGGCTTCGCCGAGGATCATGGCGGCCGTGACCGCCACGTTGAGCGAGCGCATGCCCGCCTGCATCGGCACGACGATCCGCGCATCCGCCGCCGCGTGGACCTCCTCCGGCACGCCGGCGGATTCGCGGCCCACGAGGACGACGTCCTCCGGCTCGTAGCGGAAATCCGTGTAGGGCACCGCCCCCTTCGTGGTGGCGAGCACCAGGCGGCCTCTGCCTTCGCGCCGCCATTCCTCGAAGGCGCGCCACGAGATGTGACGCGTGATCGTCACGTGGTTGAGGTAATCCATGCCGGAGCGGCGGAGATTGCGGTCGGAGACGTCGAAGGCCGCGGGCTCGATGATCTCCACCGGAACGCCGAGGCAGGCGGCGAGGCGCAGCATGGTGCCGGTGTTCTGCGGGATGTCCGGCTGGAAAATGGCGAGGCGAGGCATGACACTCTCATCGGGGCAGGAGGGGCCTACGTCAAGTGAACGCTTTCGGTGCCGCGGGTGTTAAAGCAGGGGATGGAAGACGGGAAAACGGGGAAGGATATGTTCCGGTGGCTGGAAACACGGGTGGATCCGTTCGCGCCGTTTGACGAGAACGAGACGCCGCCGAACGCCGTGGGGCGCTTCACCTGGCATTATCTCCGGCCCGTTCGCTTCTGGCTCGTGGTCCTGTTCGTCGTGGCGCTCGCGGCGGGCCTGTTCGAATCCTCCCTCTATATCCTGCTGGGCTGGCTGGTGGACATCCTCGCCCATTCCACGCCGGACCGGATCTGGGCCGAGCACGGCACGACGCTCCTGGCCATGGCGGCCCTCGTCGTTTTCGTCAGGCCCATCCTGAACTTTGCGCACGAGGTGGTCTCCAACCAGGTCATCATCCCCCAGAGCACCAATATGATCCGCTGGCGGACCCATGTTTATACGCTGGGCCACGCGGTGAGCTATTTCCAGGCTGATTTCGCGGGCCGCCTCGCCAACCGCGTCATGCAGGGCGGCGGGGCGATCCGCAGCATCGCCGTCACCCTGATCGATACGCTGCTCTACGTGGCGATCTATGCGATCACGGCGCTCGGCATCTTTTCCAGCGTCAGCCCATGGCTTGCCCTGCCCATGGGGCTTTGGATCATCGGCTACGGGGTTCTCCTGCGCTACTTCGTGCCGCGCGCCAAGGAGCGCTCCTTGAAGGTGGCCGATACCCGGTCCGCCCTCGTGGGCCGGGTGGTGGACAGCTACACCAACATCCTGACGGTCAAGCTCTTCGCCCGGGCCGACGAGGAACGCTCGGCCGTCAGGGAGGCCGTGGGGGCGAACACGGACGCTTTCCTCCGGTCCCTGAGGCTCAATTCCGTCGTTTCGGGGCTCCTCTCGATCATGAACGGCCTGCTCCTGGCGGCGACGGGGGGCCTGTCGGTGCTCCTGTGGAGCCAGGGCCTGATGACGAGCGGCGAGGCGGCGGCCGGGCTCGCCCTCGTCATGCGCATCCTCGCCATGTCGGGCTGGGTGATGCACGAGGTGCGCGACGTCTTCGAGAATATCGGCACCGTCCAGGAGAGCATGCAGACCATCGCCCGTCCGCACGGACTCGTGGACCGGCCCCAGGCCCCGCGGCTCAAGGTCACGCGCGGCGAGATCCGCTTCGAGGACGTCTCCTTCCACTACGGCAAGGAAGAGGGCGTCATCGAGGGGCTCAACCTCACGATCCGGGCCGGGGAGAAGGTCGGGCTCGTGGGCACCAGCGGCGCGGGCAAGACCACGATCACTTCGCTGCTCCTGCGCCTCCACGACGTGGAGAAGGGACGCATCCTCATCGACGGCCAGGACATCGCCCGGGTGTCGCAGGCTTCCCTGCGCTCCTCCATCGCCGTGGTCACCCAGGACACCTCGCTCCTCCACCGGTCGATCCGGGAGAACATCGCCTATGGGCGGCCGGGGGCCAGTGAGAGAGACATCGTGGAGGCGGCGCGCCTCGCCCATGCCCATGAGTTCATCATGGGGCTCGAGGATCACCGGGGGCGGCGCGGTTATGACGCGCATGTGGGCGAGCGCGGCGTGAAGCTCTCCGGCGGCCAGCGCCAGCGCATCGCGATCGCCCGGGTCATCCTGAAGGACGCTCCGATCCTGGTTCTGGACGAGGCGACCTCGGCCCTCGATTCCGAGGTCGAGGCGGCGATCCAGGAGTCGCTCTCCACCCTCATGGAGGGCAAGACGGTCCTCGCCATCGCCCATCGCCTCTCCACCATAGCGGCCCTCGACCGCCTCATCGTCCTGGAGGAGGGGAGGATCGTGGAGGAGGGGACCCATGCGCAGCTGCTCCGGGCCGGCGGGATCTATGCCAGGCTCTGGCGGCGCCAGTCGGGCGGCTTCCTGGGGGCGGGGGAGGGCGAGGAAGCCGCGGAGGCGGCGTCATTCTAGGGAAACAGGCTGGAACATCTCCAATCCGCCTATGGACAGGCGGGCTTGGCCGTGCCAAAGAGCCACCGCGCGGCGACTCCCAGTCGCATTGCGTGCGCGTTGACGCGTATGCTTGTTCCTTCAACCTGGAACCGGCGTGCCGAATGTCTTGATTTGCAAGGCATTGCAGATGCGCGGTTCTCGTTTTTGATCAATGCTGGAGAGCCAAGTGGCCGAGACCACCACTCATGTCGCTGAGCCGACACGGCGCGATTTCCTTTACATCGCCACGGGCGCAGCTGCCGCTGTCGGCGGAGCTACCCTGGTATGGCCCTTCATCCAGTCTCTGGCGCCCGACGCGGCGACTGAGGCCGCCGGCGCCCCCGTCGAGGTGGACCTGACCCCGATCGCCGAAGGGCAGATCGTCAAGGTCTTCTGGCGCGGTAAGCTGATCTTCATCCGGCATCGCACGGCCGAAGAGATCAAGGCCGCTCAGGACGTTAACGTAGCGTCCCTGCGCGATCCGCAGCCCGATTCCGCCCGCGTGAAGCAGGGTCACGATCAATGGCTCATCGTCTATGGCAACTGCACCCATCTGGGCTGCGTGCCGCTCGGCCAGCAGGGCGAGTATCATGGCTGGTTCTGCCCGTGCCACGGGTCGATCTTCGACACGTCCGGCCGCGTCCGCGGTGGTCCGGCGCCGATCAATCTGCCGATTCCGCCCTATTCCTTCGCGTCCGATACGAAGATCGTGATCGGGCAAGAGGCCACGGCGTAACCCAAGCGACGATCAGGCGATAATTATGAGCGAACATTCCACAACTTACGTTCCCAAGAGCGCCTTCGGTAAGTGGTTCGAGAGCCGCTTGCCCATCGCTGGCCTCATCCACTCCTCGTTCATCGCGTTCCCGGTGCCGCGGAACCTGACCTATTTCTGGACCTTCGGCGCCATCCTGGTCTTCATGCTCGTGTCGCAGATCGTGACCGGCGTGTTCCTGGCCATGTACTACACGCCGAATGCCGCGATGGCCTTCCAGTCCGTCGAGCACATCATGCGCGACGTGAACTACGGATGGCTGATCCGCTATCTGCACGCCAACGGCGCGTCGATGTTCTTCGTCGCCGTCTACGTGCACATCTTCCGCAACTTCTACTACGGCTCCTACAAGGCGCCGCGCGAAGTGCTCTATATCCTGGGCGTGATCATCTTCCTCCTGATGATGGCCACCGCCTTCATGGGCTACGTGCTTCCCTGGGGCCAGATGAGCTTCTGGGGCGCCACCGTGATCACCAACCTCTTCTCGGCGGTCCCGGGCGTCGGCGAGACCATCGTGCACTATCTCTGGGGCGGCTATTCGGTGGGCAACCCGACCCTCAACCGCTTCTTCTCGCTGCACTATCTGCTGCCCTTCATGATCGTCGGCGTCGTGATCCTGCACGTTTGGGCGCTGCACGTGCCTGGCCAGAACAACCCGACCGGCATTCCGATCAAGTCGGGTAAGGACGCGGTTCCGTTCACTCCCTATGCGACGATCAAGGACATCTTCGCCGTCGTCGTGTTCATGCTCTTCTTCGCATGGTGGGTGTTCTATCTGCCGAACTATCTCGGTCACGCGGACAACTACATCCCGGCCAACCCCGCCGTGACGCCCGCGCACATCGTTCCCGAATGGTACTTCCTGCCGTTCTACGCGATCCTGCGCGCCATCCCCGACAAGCTCGGCGGCGTCATCGCCATGATCTCCGCCATCCTGATCTGGTGCTTCATGCCCTGGCTCGACACCTCCAAGGTGCGCTCCACGGCCTACCGCCCGCTCTACAAGCAGTTCTTCTGGCTGTTCGTGGTGGTCTGCATCGTGCTCGGCTGGCTGGGATCCCGTCCCGCCGAGGGCTGGTACGTGATCGCCTCGCAGATCTGCACGGTCTACTACTTCGCCCACTTCCTGATCGTTCTGCCGGTGCTCGGCTTCGTCGAGCGTCCGCTGCCCCTGCCGAATTCGATCCTCGAATCCGTCATGGGCGTGCAGAAGGGCGGAGCCGGCATGCCGGCCGGCGCCAATGCCGCACCGCATTCCAAGGGCTGATGAGAGCTGGGGAAAGATAAAATGATGAAGCGTACTCTTCTCATCGCCGCAGCCGTTCTCGGCTTCTCAGGCAGCGCCTTCGCTGCCGGCGAGACCCCGGTCCCGCCGCAGCAGAAGTGGAGCTTCGCGGGTCCGTTCGGCACCTTCGGCCGGGCTCAGCTTCAGCGCGGCTTCAAGGTCTACCGCGAGGTCTGCGCCTCCTGCCATGGCCTGTCCTACGTGGCCTTCCGCAACCTCTCCGAGGAGGGCGGGCCGGAATTCTCCGAAGCGCAGGTCAAGGCGCTGGCCGCCGAGTACCAGATCACGGACGGCCCGAACGAGTCCGGGGACATGTTCCAGCGTCCCGGCCGCCCGGCCGACCGCTTCCCGGCTCCGTTCCCGAACGAGAACGCCGCCGCGGCCGCGAACGGCGGCAAGGCCCCGCCGGACCTGTCCCTGATGCCGAAGGCCCGCACCTACGAGCGCGGCTTCCCCTGGTTCATCCTCGACGTGTTCCGTCAGTATTCGGAGAACGGCGCGGATTACGTGGTCGCGCTGCTCAACGGCTATGAGGAGCCGCCGGCTGGCTTCCAGGTTCCGGAAGGTGGTCACTACAACCACTATTTCCCGGGCCACGTGATCGCCATGCCGAAGCCGATCAGCGATGGCCAGGTGGAGTATCCGAAGAACGAGGCCGGGCAGCCTCAGGTGCCGGAAACGGTGGATCAATACGCCAAGGACGTGACGGCCTTCCTCACCTGGACGGCCGAACCGCACCTCGAGGCCCGCAAGCGCCTCGGTTTCCAGGTCATGCTGTTCCTGCTCGTTCTGTCCGGTCTGCTCTACTTCACGAAGAAGAAGGTCTGGGCCCGTGTGGGCGGCGAGGTCGAAGGTCACGCCACCCCGCCGATGACCCACAATCCTTAACAACCAAAGGCCCCGGCTTCCGGAGCCTTTTTCTTTTCTGGTGACATCCGGCCGGGACGGCCTTAAGCCGTCGCCATGCTGCAGACCATCGCCGACGAGATCTGGGGCCGGCCGTGCCTCGCCTATCACGTCCAGCCCGACCTTGCCCCCAAGACGCAAGCCTGCCTCGCTCAGCTTCAGACGGAGATCGCCGAGTGCTGGCCCGTGCCGCTCTTCATGGCGCCGCCCGAGGCGCTGCACGTGACGCTCTATGCGCTGGTCCAGGTGAAGGACCGGTTCGACAAGGAGGGGTACTGGGCCGGCATCGCCGAGCGCTGCCGAGCCCTGATGGAGGAACTCTGCCGGGGGCATCGCCCGCTGGATCTGCGCTTTTCCCGGCTGAAGGTCACCGATGCGGCGATCATTGCCGTCGCCACCGACGAGACGGGGCTGATCGAGAAACTCCGCAACGCCATCGCGGAGGTGATCCCCCCTCCGGCGGGACACGCGCCCGTGCGCTACAACCTGATCCACACGACGCTCGCGCGCTACCGCACGTCGGATGCGGTGCCGGAGGCGGTGATCCGGGCCGTGGAGGCGATCCCGGTTTCGGTCGCGGCGCCTGTCGAGCGCCTCAAGATCATCCGCGAAACTCTCTTTCCCTGTCAGGCGCTCGACGAGATTGTCTCGTTCCCGCTCGGCTGAGAAGCGCTCGGCCTTCGTATCGCGTCGCGGGATCGAAAATAGCGCTGGGCTTCCGGAGGTGGCAACCAATGGAACACCTGGTTGGGTTCTCGCCCGTCTGCCGTTA
This sequence comes from Microvirga sp. HS2, assembly GCF_055792805.1. Lineage (NCBI taxonomy): Bacteria > Pseudomonadati > Pseudomonadota > Alphaproteobacteria > Hyphomicrobiales > Methylobacteriaceae > Microvirga > Microvirga sp. HS2. The sequence continues at coordinate 20,246 of NZ_JBVVAJ010000016.1, read as the reverse complement.
AAGTCGCGGCCAACACTGAAGGAAGATACGGGGGCAGGATGACGAAGGCGGTACTGGGAATCATCGGCGGCTCGGGGGTTTATGACCTTCCGGGGATCGAGGATGTGCGGGAAGTGCGCATCTACTCTCCCTGGGGCGAGCCGTCCGACGTGCTGCGCATGGGGCGGATCGGCGGGACAGACGTGGCTTTTCTGCCCCGGCACGGCCGCGGCCACCGCCTTTCGCCCTCCGACATCAACTACCGCGCCAATATCGACGTGATGAAGCGGGCAGGGGTGACGGATCTGATTTCCGTTTCGGCCTGCGGCTCCTTCCGGCAGGAGTATTATCCCGGTTTCTTCGTGCTGGTGGATCAGTATGTCGACCGCACACACAAGCGCGAAACCTCGTTCTTCGGCAGGGGCTGCGTGGCCCATGTGCCGATGGCGCATCCGGTCGGCCCGCTGCTGCAGCGGCGGATCGCCGAAGCGGCTGCGGCGGAGGAGATCCCGCACGCAGTCGGCGGCACGCTCGTGTGCATCGAGGGCCCGCAATTTTCCACCTATGCCGAGTCCATCACCTACAAGGAACTCGGCTACGACGTGATCGGCATGACGGCGATGCCGGAAGCCAAGCTCGCCCGTGAAGCCGAAATCACCTATGCGACCATCGCCATGGTGACCGATTACGATTGCTGGCATCCCGAGCACGACAGCGTGGACGTGGCCTCCGTGGTCGCGGTCGCGAAGCACAACGCCGCGAAGGTGGCGCATCTCCTCGCCTGCATCGCCCGCGATTTCCCGGCCGAGCACGAGCCATGCCCCGCGCGATCCGACCGGGCGCTCGGCGGCGCCATCATGACGGCTCCCTCCGCGCGCGATCCCGAGCTGTTGCGTAAGCTCGACGCGGTGGCGGGCAGGGTCCTGAAGACGCCAGGGATCTAGCGCATCATCCAGCCCATGTGGCCGAAGCCGAAGATCGCGCCGAAGATCCAGCTGATGAAGGCCAGGATGAAGCTGACGATGACGGCGGCCGGAATGATGGCGAGGGAAGCCTTGACGAAGAAGAGAACAAGGCTTCCAAAGGGGATGTCGATGTCGGTCAGAACGGTTCGAGAGGGTTGTTCGGCCATTGCAAAGCTCCTCTGAAAACCTCACTTCCTTTCACCTATGGCAGGCTCAAACATGGACCAGCGTCTTCTCACCGACCTGAAAACAGCGATCCGCTCGATCCCGGATTATCCTAAGCCCGGCATCGTGTTTCGCGACATCACGACCCTGCTCGGCGATGCACGCGCTTTCCGCCGCGCCGTAGACGAGTTGGTTCATCCTTTCGCGGGCGGCCGCGTCGACAAGGTCGCGGGCATCGAGGCGCGCGGGTTCATCCTCGGCGGCGCCATCGCCCATCAGCTCTCCTCGGGCTTCGTGCCGATCCGCAAGAAAGGCAAGCTGCCGCACGAGACGGTGCGCATCGCGTACTCGCTGGAATACGGCGTGGACGAGATGGAGATCCACACGGACGCCATCGGGCAGGGCGAGCGCGTCATCCTCGTGGACGACCTGATCGCCACCGGCGGGACAGCGGTCGCCGCGACCCAGCTTCTTCGTCAGATGGGCGCTCAGATCGTGGCGGCCTGCTTCATCATCGACCTGCCCGATCTCGGCGGCGCCCAGAAACTGCGCGATCTCGGCGTCGAAGTGCGCAGCCTCGTGAGCTTCGAGGGGCACTAGGGGAGCAACGGCGATGCCGGGCGACCGCATCCTGGGGGCGCTGCAATTCTTGCGGGAAGCGGAGCGGCTCAAGAGCACGCTGCGCAGCGGCTACACCTCCACGGGCCGCCCGGAGAGCGTGGCGGAGCACACATGGCGCCTGTGCCTCATGGCGCTCGTGCTCGCGGACGAGTTCGAGGCGGTCGATCCGTTGCGCCTCATCAAGCTCTGCATCGTCCACGATCTCGGGGAAGCGCTGAGCGGGGACATCCCCGCCATCGTGCAGACGGACGGCCTGAACAAAGCCGCCCAGGAAAGGGCGGACCTGGAAGAGCTGACGAAGGCGCTCGATCCGGCAAAGCGAGCTGAAATCCTGTCCCTGTGGGAGGAATACGAGGCGGCCTCCTCGCCCGAGGCCATCCTCGCTAAAGGCCTCGACAAGCTGGAGACGATTCTTCAGCACGTTCAGGGGCAAAATCCCGCGAGCTTCGACTACGCGTTCAATCTCGGCTATGGGCGCAAACAGACCTCGGCCCATCCGCTGCTCGCCGAGATCCGCGCCCTCCTCGATGAGGAGACGAGGGCGCGGGCCGAAGATTCAAAGGCCGTTTAGGGCCGCCGCTCCCAGAACACCATGCCCTCGAAGGAGAAGACCTCTTCTCCGTGCTGGTTCGTGGCGCTGTTGTGATAGAACACGATCCCCCAGCCGGGGCGGGAGTTCGACACGCGCTTGCCCGTCACCGTCGAGCAGTAGGTGAGGGTATCGCCCGCATAGGCCGGCTTCAGCCATTTCAGGTCGCTAAAGCCCGGGGAGGGGCCGAGCCTGGCAGGGCGCGCGCCGTGAGCCAGGGCATTCGCGCGGATTCGGTTGCGGTACTCCACCATCAGCTTCATCCAGACGCTCGCCGTGTGCCAGCCGGAGGCGCAGAGGGCGCCGAACAGGCTGTCCTTCGCCGCGTCTTCATCCACATGGAAGCGCTGTGGGTCGAACTGCCTGGCGAAACGAATGATCTCGTCGGGCTCGAAGGTATAGGTTCCCAGCTCCTCCGCCTCGCCGATCACAAGATCCTCGAAATAGGGGTTGGGGGAGATATGCGGCAGCTCCCGCGCGGGCGTGTGGTCGGGCATGGCCGAGGCGGCGGCTGCGAGAGCGCTGCGCCCGGATCCCTTGACGGGTTCCGCATCACGACGCCCGAACATGATCCAGTTCTTCTGGCTGAACACGGCCTCGTCGGCTTGGTTCAGCATCTCGAACCCGAAGCGCACGAGGCCGATGGAGGGGCGGCTCTTGGAGGGCCGGCTCTCCAGGACCGTCATGCGGGAGCGCAGCGTGTCGCCGGGCCGTACGGGCTTGAGCCACTTCACCTCCTCGATGCCGGGCGAGCCCATGGAGGTGGAATCCAGGATCATCCCGTCCGCGAGCAGGCGCATGTTGATGCAGCAGGTGTGCCAGCCCGAGGCGATGAGCGTGCCGACGAAGCTGTCCTTGGCGGCGAGCTCGTCCACGTGGAAGGGCTGCGCGTCGTATTCCTGCGCAAAGGCGAGCAGAGCCTCCTTCGTGACGGTGTAGGGGCCGAGCATCTGCGAGGAGCCGGGCGTGAAGTCTTCGAAAGCGTAACGAGGCATGGCGTAATCTGTGCGGTTTTGAGCGCTTCGCGCGAGCTCAGGCCGGGAGCGGACTGAACTGTCCGGCTGCGTTGTGCGCCAGACGGATCGGTTCGGGCAAGCGATACTTTGGAGAGCAGCGCAGCACGAGCTCCGCCGCGGTCGGGATATCGGCCAGATGCCCCGGCGAGATGAACATCGGGTTCTTGGCCGTGCGGGTGCGCAAGGCCACGCCGATGGTCTCCTTCCTGTCGATCAGGGGGGCCGCCGATCCCTTCTCCTCCCCGAGATCCTTGTAGCGCCCGCACAGGAGGGTCTTGCCGCAGCCGATGGTGGGACGCTGCAGCCACAGGCCCATATGGCTGGCGATGCCGATGCGGCGGGGATGGGCGATTCCCATGCCGTCGAACAGGAAGACGTCGGGCTCCGATTTCAGCTTCTCGAACGCCTCCTCAAGCACCGGACCTTCACGGAAGCTCAGCAGGCCGGGCACATAGGGGAACGGCGTCGGTCGCTGGGCGAGAACCGTTTCCACGGGCAGGAAGCCCGGATAGGTGACGACGACGATGGCGGCCTGGGATTGCTCGTTCTTCACGCTCACATCCACCCCGGCCACGAGCCTGACGGCGTCGAGATCGATGGGACGGTCCGACACGACCTCCCGCCTCAGCTCCTGCTGAAGGGCGATGGCCTCGGAAGGGGACAGATTCCAGGAATGGCGGTGGTGCAGCTGCATGAAGAGATGAACGGAGTTGAGTGAAGTTCAACGCTCAAGGTGGATGAACGATCCGCATGGCCATGGGATCCGGCAGGAACGCAGGGCGGCCCTCATGGCCAAGTCTCTGGCGATACGGGGAAATCCCTTAAGCACTTGATCTGAATTTCCCCTCGCATTGTGCGGGTATACCTCCGTTGCGATCCGAAAAGACATTAGTCCGCGTGAAGAGGATATCATGCATACCGCGATTGCCACGAACGGCTCTGCGCCCCGTGAGCCAAGACCAGGAAATCCAACAAGAACTCCGTTGTCTCTCAGGAATCTGGCGGCGGGTCTCGCCGCCCTCGCCACGAGCGCGATCTGGACCGTGCCGGCCGAAGCGCATGTGAAGTGGTTTGCACCTTATATCGTCAATGCCACGCCGCAGCCCATCGGCGCTACGCTGACGAATGTGTGGTTCTGGACCGGCATCGGCCTCGTGCTCGCCTTCTTCATGGCCACGCTCGTCGTCGAGCGCAGCGTCATCGGACGGGGCATCCTGTCCGGCCTCGATCGCGCGAGCGCGCCGCTCTGGAGCCGTTCCGACGATTTCATGCGCGCGACCATCGGCGGCTTCTTCGTCGCGATCTTCGCGGTGGGCGGCATTTATCTTACGCCTGATCTCAAGACGAATTCCGAACTGATCTCCTGGGCACAGCTTCTCATCGCGGCCTGCGTGTTCTCGCGCCGGACCATGCCGATCGCGGCGGCCGGAATCATCGCTCTCTGGGTGGTGGCCCTGCGGGAATACGACCTGTTCCACCTGCTCGACTATCTGGCGCTCGGCGTCGGTGTCGCGGCCTATCTCGTGATGGCGTCGACGGACGATCCCAAATGGCATGCGCGCCGCTTCATGGCCCTGCGCTGGGGCATTGCGATCGCGCTCATGTGGTCGAGCCTGGAGAAGTTTGCGTATCCGGACTGGTTCTATCCTCTCGTCGAGGAGAAGCCCTTCCTGACCTTCGGCATGCCGCGCGACGTGTTCATTCCGATGGCCGGCGTGGCCGAGTTCACCCTCGGGTTCGGCCTGCTCTGGACGCCTTTGGTGCGCCGCCTGTCCGCCGTGTCGCTGCTGCTGATCTTCTTCACCGCAGTCTATCCGTTCGGGCGGGTCGACCTCATCGGCCATGCCATGATCATGGCGTCGCTCTTCCTGGTCGCCGCCGATCCCTGCCGTGAGGCCAAGGCTCTCACGGTGAAGATGCCGGGCCCATTGCCGCGCTTCGGCAGGCTCGCTTCCGTACCCGCCGGTCTCGCTGTCGCTCTCGTGGTGTTCGTCACCGGCTACTGGGGTCTGCACGGCGCCTTCTATGGGGTTGAAGAAGGCCTCCAGCCCACCGAAATGTCCACCCATACCCACAACGTGGAACATCCGCATGGGCCGCAGAACGCCCGCAGCCACCTCTGAAAGGACAAACCGGGCCGTTATGAGCGGCCCGGTTTGATCCTGAGCAATGACCGCTTGAAGGGGGTGGGAGCATCTGCTCCTGTCCCATTTCCGTTGAAGAGGAGAGATCCGCTTTGGCCTATCCGACCGCCACAGGCCGCAGCATTCCCATCATCACGCCCGCCGAGGGCGTGACGGAGGAGATGATCCGCGAGCTTGTCGTTACGTTTTATGACCGCGTCCTGAAGGATCCCGAACTCGGGCCCATCTTTCACAAGGCCCTGTCGGGCCGGTGGAGCGAGCACCGCGCAATCATGGTGGATTTCTGGTCCTCGATCGCCCTGAGGACGGCTCGCTACAGCGGCAAGCCGCAGGCGGCCCATTTCGGTCTGGACCTCACGCCTGAGCTGTTCACACGCTGGCTCGATCTTTTCGAGAAGACGGCGCGCGAGATCTTCGAACCCGATGTGGCGGAGTTCTTCATCGTTCGCGCGCAGCGCATCGCGGACAGCCTGCAGATCGGGCTTGGGATCGGCCCGAAGGCGCTGCGCCTGCCCTGAGAGGCTTAGCGCTCCCACCACTCCAGATCGTCGGCAGCCGTCTTCGGCAGGAGGGACGATATGGCGATCATGGCGAGGCCGCAGGCCACGAGCACGGCGACGAAGAACTCAGCGCTGCCGAGGCTCGGCGAAACGATGATCGAAATGATTTTATCAAAGGTGTCCTGCATCGATCCAACCTCCATGCCGGACATGAAAGCAGAAACGTCCTGAACGGCCCGAAAAGCGACCGTTCAGGATTCCGACAGAATTTAGTTCCGGATTCGGGCTTAGGTGTTGAAGCGGAAGTGCATCACGTCGCCGTCCTGAACGACGTAGTCCTTGCCTTCCAGCCTGAGCTTGCCCGCATCGCGCGCGCCCGCCTCGCCCTTGAGCGACACGTAGTCCGCATAGGCGATGGTCTCGGCGCGGATAAAGCCCTTCTCGAAATCCGTATGGATCACGCCGGCGGCGGCCGGTGCCCGTGTGCCCCTGGTGATCGTCCAGGCGCGGGCCTCCTTCGGGCCGACGGTGAAGTAGGTGATGAGGCCGAGCAGGTCGTAGCCCGCGCGGATCACGCGGTTGAGGCCGGGCTCCTCGAGGCCGACGGCGTCGAGATAATCCTTCTGGTCCTCGGCGGGCAGAACGGCGATCTCGCTCTCGATCTTGGCCGAGACGACGACGGCCTTAGCACCTTCTTCTTTGGCGCGCTCGAAGACGCGGGCCGAGAACTCGTTGCCCTTGTCGGCGGAGGCTTCCTCTACGTTGCACACGTAGAGAACGGGCTTGGAGGAGAGGAGGCCGAGCATCTGGAACAGGCGCTCCTCCTCGACTTTGCGCTCCACCATGCGGGCGGGCTTGCCGTCGCGCAGCAGGGGCAGGGTCCGGTTGACGAGGTCGAGGGTTTCCTTCGCTTCCTTGTCGTTGCCCTTGGCCTTCTTCTCGAGGGCGGTGACGCGCTTCTCCAGGCTGTCCAGGTCGGCCAGCATCAGCTCGGTCTCGATGGTCTCGATGTCGGCGATCGGGTCGATCTTGCCCTCGACATGGGTGATGTCCGTGTCCTCGAAGCAGCGCACCACATGGGCAATGGCATCCACTTCGCGGATATTGGCAAGGAACTGGTTGCCGAGGCCTTCGCCGCGGGACGCGCCGCGCACGAGGCCAGCGATGTCCACGAAGGTGAGGCGGGTCGGAATAATCTGGGCCGAGCCAGCGATACCCGCGAGCTGGTCGAGGCGCTCGTCCGGCACCGCCACGTCGCCCACATTGGGCTCGATGGTACAGAACGGATAGTTCGCGGCCTGCGCCGCGGCGGTCTGCGTCAGCGCGTTGAAGAGCGTGGACTTGCCCACATTCGGCAGGCCGACGATGCCCATCTTGAAGCCCATGGCCTCACTCCTTGTCCATGGCCGGCCTGCGGCCGGCGGAAATCCTATTTGTCGGCGGCCTTTTCTCCGGGCCGCTTCACGTCGGTCCAGCCCCTCGCCTCCATGGCGAGGTGGACCTTGTTCTGAAAGCTCCCGTCCTCACCCTTGGCGAGGAGGGCGGCGTTGTCGGCGATGATGCGGCACAGGTCCTCGACCCATGGCTCCTCGCTCTTGCCGAAATCGCCCAGCACATGGCCCTGCACGAGCGCCTTGTGGCCGGGATGGCCGATGCCGAGCCGCACGCGGCGATAATCGTTGCCGCAATGGGCGGAGATCGAGCGCAGGCCGTTATGGCCCGCATTGCCGCCGCCGATCTTCACGCGCAGCTTGGCGGGCGGCAGGTCGAGCTCGTCGTAGAAGACCGTGACGTCCTTCAGCGGGATCTTGAAGAAGTTCTGGGCTTCCCCCACCGCCTGGCCGGACAGGTTCATGAAGGTTTGCGGCTTCAAAAGCAGCACCTTCTCGCCCCCGATCACCGCGTCGGCGGCTTCCGATTGGAAGCGCTTGCGCCAGGGACCCGCGTTGTGCACGCGCGCAATCTCGTCCACGGCCATGAAACCGATATTGTGGCGGTTTCTGGCGTAGCGGGAACCGGGATTGCCAAGGCCGACGAAGAGGCGCATCGCTCAGGTATTCTCATAAGAAACGCTCCGGCCTTGCGGTCGGAGCGTTGAAGCCGGTCGATGGGCTTGAACGCCCGATGAGGCCGATCAGGCGGCGGGGGTGCCTTCGGCGGCAGCCGGAGCCGCTTCCTCTTCCTTCAGGCCGGTCGGGGCCACGACGGTGACGAGGGTGAGGTTCTCGGTGGAGGTCGCCTTGGCGCCCTTCGGCAGCTTGATGTCGTTGAGGTGGACCGAGGCGCCGATGTTGAGGCCCTCGACCGAAGCCTCGACGAAGTCCGGGATCGCGTCGGGCGAAACCTGGAGCTCAACCGAGTGCTCGACGATCTGGACCGTGCCGCCGCGCTTCACGCCCGGGGACTTCTCCTGGCCGACCACGTGGACCGGAACCACGACCTTGATGGTCTGGCCGGCGGCGACGCGGAAGAAGTCGACGTGAAGGGGGAAGTCCTTCACCGGATCGAGCTGGTAGTCGCGCGGGATTGCGCGGACCGTCTTGCCGTCCACGTCGATGTCGAAGATCGTCGTGAGGAAGTGACCGGCGAAGATCAGCTGCTTGGTCTGGTTGAAGTCGAGAGAGATCGCCTGGGCCGGCTGGCCGGCTCCGTAGATGACGGCAGGAACTTGGCCTTGGCGACGAACGGCCCGGGCGGCCCCCTTGCCGGCCCGGTCGCGCGCCACGGCCTTGATTTGCTTTGCTTCGCTCATGGTCGTGGTCCTTTGAATCGAGTTGAAAAACCGATGGCCGCCTTAAGGCGGCCATGAGGTCCGCGCCCGTGCCTCCAAGGGTGTCGAGCGGGCGCGAGGCGGCTTATAGGGGAAAGTGCCCCTTAATGCAAGAAAGCGGCTTGGAAAGTCTGCGCCCCCGCAACCCGGAGAGAGGGGCTCAGAAAAGACGCTGTCCTCTCCCCTCCCTTGCGGGCGGGGAGCGACCGGGTGAGAGCTTGAGGCCAGCGAGGCTCTTCAACTTCTCCCTCAGGGAGAGGGGGGCTGGGCGGCTTCACGCGCCCGTCTCTGAGATTAAAGGGCCGAGGGCCTTTTGCCGGAGCAGCGGACCCAGAAGCGGACTTGCACTTCTGGGACGTTTCCGACGCGCTGGGCGCTCTTAATCGAACAGGCTCGACACAGAGCTTTCCGTCGCCGTGCGGCCGATGGCCTCGCCCATGAGGGGGGCGATGCTGATGACGCGGATGTTGTGGGCAACCTTCACGGCCTCGGTTGGCAGGATGGAATCGGTGATGACCAGTTCCTTGAGCTTGGAGCTGGCGATGCGGGACACGGCCCCGCCAGAGAGCACGCCATGGGTGATGTAGGCGTAGACTTCCTTGGCGCCGTTCTTGAGGAGGGCTTCGGCCGCGTTCACCAGCGTGCCGCCGGAGTCGACGATGTCGTCGACCAGGATGCAGGAGCGGCCGGACACGTCGCCGATGATGTTCATGACCTCGGACTCGCCCGGGCGCTCGCGGCGCTTGTCCACGATGGCGAGCTGGGCATCGATGCGCTTGGCGAGAGCGCGGGCGCGCACCACGCCGCCGACGTCGGGCGAAACCACCATGCGGTTGCCGCCGTCGAGCCGCTCCTTGATGTCGCGGGCCAGCGTCGGAGCCGCGAACAGGTTGTCGGTCGGGATGTCGAAGAAGCCCTGGATCTGACCGGCATGGAGGTCCAAGGTCAGAACGCGGTCGACGCCGGCATGGGTGATGAGGTTGGAAACGAGCTTGGCCGAGATCGGCGTGCGGGCGGCAGGCTTACGGTCCTGGCGGGCATAGCCGAAATAGGGGATCACCGCCGTGATGCGGCGGGCCGAGGCCCTGCGCAGCGCGTCCGTGATGATCAGCAGTTCCATGATGTGGTCGTTCGTGGGGAACGACGTCGACTGGATGACGAAAACGTCCTCGCCGCGCACGTTCTCCTGAATTTCGACGAACACTTCCATGTCGGCGAAACGCTTCACCTGGGCCTTGGCCAGCGGAACGTTGAGATAGGCGGCGATGGCCTCGGCCAGCGGACGGTTGGAATTTCCCGCAACGAGCTTCATGCAAGCAACTTTAGCTATGAGTGACCTGTCGAGCCCGCTGCGCAGGCTTGGTCCATCTGCGCGGTCAGGCGCAAGGCTCTTAGCAGCGATATCAAACCGTCACAATACGAGTCGTGCTGCTTAAAGTGCCGCAAGAGCGGGTTGCGGCCATGCGGTCACTGCAGGGCAACAAGGTTTCCGTCGTCCGAAACCTCGGCCGTCTGGACCGATTTCGAGGCGCTCAGGAACTCGGCGATCTCGTCCATGCTCGACTGAGCGAGCTTGGCAAGGGTCTCCTTGTCGATGGCCGAGATCGATCCCGATGCCAGGGTGATGGCGCGCGAACCCTCGAGCCTCTTCGCCCGGCGCTTCTGGGCGTCGAAGACGTCCCAGACATAGGAGACCTTGGTCTGCCCGTCCTCGGTTGCGGTCGAGATATAGCCGCGGACCCGGTAGCGGGCTTCCGTTCCGGAGCCCACCAGATCGACCTTGCGCTCGGAGGCCGCGGTCGAGAGCTCTCCCAGCAGGGCGGTCTGGACCGGGGCAGGGGCGCCGTCGATGCTCTCGACGGCCACCGGCACGCCTTCGGGCGAGCCGCCCAGGAGCGATCCCTGGCACGCGGCCAGAGTCATGGTCATCCCCAATGCGGCAAGCCGCCCCCAATATGTCGTCCCGGCCATGAAGGCTCCCGTTCTTGTTCGGTAACGAAATATTAATCGTAACGGGGGCCGGCGTCCAGATCAGCCAAGCTTGCGCAGGCGGACGAAGAGGGCATCAAGCGCGAGGGCGACGAGGCCAGCGGCCAGCCCCCAGAACGCCGATCCGATGCCGTAGAGGGTGATGCCGGACGCCGTCACCACCAGGGCCAGCACGGCGGGAAAACGCTTCGTCTCCTCGGAAAGGGCGGAGCCCAGGGCTCCCGCGAAGGCCCCCATGAGGGCGAGCCCCGCGACGGTCTTGATGAGTTCGGGAGGCAGGGCCGCGATCAGGCCGATGAGCGCGGCGCTGAAGGCGGCGAAGGCCAAATAGCTCAACGTGTAGAAAGGCCCGACCATCCAGCGCTTGCCCGGATCCGGATGGGTGTCGGGCCCGGTGCAGATGGCGGCCGAGATGGCCGCGAGGTTGCTGGTATGGGCTCCGAACAGGGCCGTGACCATGGAGGCGAGCCCCGTCACCGCGAGAATCGGCTGGGTCGGAGGCGTGTAGCCGGAGGCGCGCAGCACGGCGAAGCCGGGCAGGTTCTGGGACGCCATGGTCACGAGGAACAGGGGCAGGCCGAGGCCGAGGAGGGCGGCGGGCTCGAAGGCAGGCGCGATGAAGGTCAGGGACGAGAGGCTGAAATCGGAGGAGAGGGGCTGGGCCGATCCGCCGCCGAAGGCGATCCCGAGGCCCACGAACAGCACCGCCAGCACGGCGAGTGCCGGGTTGAACAGCCGGGCCACGAGAAACAGGCCAACGAGGGGCAGAACGAGGCCGGGCGCGCCTTGCGCACTCTCGAACACGCCCATCACGAAGCGGATCAGCACGCCCGCGAGCATGGCGGCGGCGATCGAGGTCGGGATCTTCTCGATCAGGCGGCCGAACGGCTTGATGAAGGCCGCCAGCACGATGAGGAAGCCGGTCAGCAGGAAACAGCCCACCGCCGCGTGAATGGAAATGCCGCTGGAGGCGGCGATCAACGCCGCGCCGGGCGTCGACCAGGCGGTGACCACCGGCATCCGGTAGCGGACGCTCAGGTAGCCGCTCGTGGCTGCCATGGAGAGGCACAGGGCCGCGACCCAGGACGAAGTCTGCGCCGCGTCCGCCCCGACCGCCTGGGCCGCCGCGATGATGATGGCGATCGTGCTGCCGAAGCCCACGAGGGCCGCAACGACGGCGGATGTGACGATCGACAGGCGCATGCCGGGCTCCCGCTATGACAGGCTTCGCGGTTTATCCCGAATGAACCGCCCGCGCCAGTTCGTCCGCTGCACTTTCCTGAAGGGCCGCCAGCGCTTAAATCTCCCTCATGAGTCGCAACACCTATAACGACGTTCCGCCCGATATCCTGGACAACGAGGAAGACGACGACAGCGTAGCCGTGGAGAGCGGCTCGGATGTCGAGTTCGACCTCGAGGCGAACCCCGATTCCGTCCAGCGGGGGACGGAGGTCATCCGCCGGTTCTGGACGACGCTGCCCAATGCGCCGGGCGTCTACCGCATGTTCGATGCGAAGGGCGACGTGCTCTATGTCGGCAAGGCGAAGAGCCTGAAGAACCGCGTCGGCTCCTATGCGCGCGGGCAGGCCCATTCCAACCGCATCGCCCGCATGATCGCCGAGACCTCCTCCATGGAGTTCGTGACCACGGCGACGGAGACGGAGGCGCTGCTGCTGGAGGCCAACCTCATCAAGCAGCTCAAGCCGCGCTACAACGTGCTCCTGCGGGACGACAAGTCTCTGCCCTATATCCTGCTCACGGCCGATCACGCGGCTCCGCAGCTCGTCAAGCATCGCGGCGCCCGCAAGCGGAAGGGCGATTACTATGGGCCCTTCGCCAGCGTGTGGGCAGTCAACCGCACCATCAATGCCCTACAGCGGGCCTTCCTGCTGCGCTCGTGCAACGACAGCTACTTCGAAAACCGCACGCGACCCTGCCTGCTGTTCCAGATCAAGCGCTGCTCGGGCCCGTGCACTAACGAGATCTCGCCCGAGGATTATGCCTCGCTGGTGAGCGAGGCGCGCGGCTTCCTGTCGGGCAAGTCGAACGCGGTGAAGCAGCGTATCACGGAAGAGATGCAGCAGGCGGCCGAGGAGCTCGAGTTCGAGCGCGCCGCGCGCTGCCGCGACAGGCTCGCCGCGTTGTCCGCGATCCAGGGCGTGCAGGGCATCAACACGCAGTCGGTGGAAGAGGCCGACGTGTTCGCTATCGACGAGCAGGCGGGGCAGTTCTGCGTGGAGGTGTTCTTCTTCCGTAACTGGCAGAACTGGGGCAACCGCGCCTATTTCCCGAAAGCCGACAAGTCGATGACGCCCGACGAGGTGCTCAGCTCCTTCATGGCGCAGTTCTACGACGACAAGCCCGCGCCGCGCGTGATCCTGCTCTCCCATGAGATCGAGGATGCGGAGCTGATGGCCGCGGCGCTTTCGACCAAGAGCGAGGCGCGCGTGGAGATCCACGCGCCGCAGCGCGGCGAGCGCCGCCAGCTTATCGATTACGTCCTGCGCAACGCGAAGGAGGCGCTCGGGCGGCGTCTGGCCGATACGGCATCGCAGCAGAAGCTGCTCGTTTCGCTCGGCCAGGCCTTCGGCATGGCCAAGGCGCCGAAGCGCGTGGAGGTCTACGACAACTCCCACATCATGGGCACCAACGCGGTCGGCGCCATGGTGGTGGCGGGCGCGAACGGCTTCATGAAGCAACATTACCGCACCTTCAACATGAAGTCGGAGGACCTGAAGCCCGGCGACGATTACGGCATGATGCGCGAGATGCTGCAGCGGCGCTTCGCGCGGCTCGTGAAGGAGGAGCCGAGGTCGCCTGATCGCCAGGAGGCGGACACGCCGTCCGATCCCGACGATGCTTTTCCCGCATGGCCTGACCTCGTCCTGATCGACGGCGGCAAGGGTCAGCTCGAAGCCGCCCGGCAGGCTCTGGCGGAGGTCGGGGTGGGCGAGGACGACGTGACCCTGATCGGCATCGCCAAGGGTCGCGACCGGGACGCGGGACGTGAAACCTTCTTCAAGGCCGGGCAGCCCCCGTTCAAGCTGCCGCCCCGCGATCCGGCTCTCTATTTCGTGCAGCGCCTGCGCGACGAGGCGCATCGCTTCGCCATCGGCTCCCACCGGGCCAAGCGCAAGCGGGAGATGGTCAAGAACCCGCTCGACGAGATCGCCGGCGTCGGCCCCACTCGCAAACGGGCGCTTCTGCACCATTTCGGAACCGTGAAGGCGATCCAGCGCGCGGCGCTGGAGGACCTCATGAAAGCCCCCGGCGTGAACGCCGCCACGGCCCGCGCCGTGTACGATTTCTTCCACGAGCGGGGGTAAAGGCTTTCGATAACGGCAATGTGGCCTGTCTCGCGGTTGACGGAGCAAGGCGAGACATGCTTCCTGCCTAACCTATGAGCACTGCACGTTCCATGCGCCGGTCCCAGGCTTTCAATCTCGCCAATCTGCTCACCTATGGCCGCCTGGTGGCCGTGCCGGTGGTCGTCGGCCTTCTGTTCTGGCCGGAGGACCATTATTCGCGCTGGTTCGCGCTCGCCGTCTTCGCCCTGGCCGCCATCACCGATTATTTCGACGGCTACATCGCACGGGCGTTCTCTCAGCAATCGGCCCTGGGCCGCATGCTGGATCCGATCGCGGACAAGCTCCTGGTCGCAGCGTGCCTGCTGATGCTCGTCGCCGACAAGACGATCCAGAGCTGGGACATCTGGGCGGCGCTCGTCATCCTGTGCCGCGAGATCCTCGTCTCGGGCCTGCGCGAGTTCCTGGCGGAGTTGAAGGTGGGCGTGCCGGTATCCCGGGTCGCCAAGTGGAAGACCACGTTCCAGCTTCTCTCCCTCGGCTTCCTGATCGCCGGACCGGCGGGCGAAATGGTGCTGCCCGGCACCGTCCTGATCGGGCGCATCCTTCTGTGGGTATCCGCCCTGCTGACGCTCTATACGGGCTGGGACTATTTCAAGACCGGCATCAAGCATGTCGTCGACGAGGGCTGACGCGATGAAGCTCGTCTATTTCGCATGGGTGCGTGAGCGGGTCGGCAAGACGGACGAGACCATCGATCTGCCCGAGGGGGTCGCCACCGTTGCCGACCTCGTGCGCTGGCTGAAGACGAAGGGCGAGGAATACGAATACGCCTTCGAGAACGAGGCCATCGTCCGCGCCGCCATCGATCATGTGCATGTCAAGCCCGAGGCCTCGATCGCCGGTGCGCGGGAGATCGCCTTCTTCCCGCCTATGACCGGCGGGTAGGGAAATCATGGTCGCCGTCCGGATCCAGGCCGAGCCGTTCGATATCGCCGCCGAGACGGCGGCCCTTACGGCCAAGCGGGGAGACATCGGGGCCGTTGTTGCCTTTACAGGATATTGCCGGGACGAGGGCGGCAGGCTCTCCGCCCTGGAACTGGAGCATTATCCCGGCATGGCAGACGCCGAAATCGCCCGCATCGCCCGTGAGGCGGAGGCGCGCTGGCCCCTGCTGGGGCTCACCGTCATCCATCGCTTCGGCCTGATCCGCCCGGGAGAGCCCATCGTGCTGGTACTGGCGGCGAGCGCCCATCGCCGGGCCGGATTCGAGGCGGCCGAGTTCATGATGGACTACCTGAAGACCCGCGCACCGTTCTGGAAGCGCGAGCATCTGACGGACGGCACGGTCGGCGCCTGGGTCGAGGCCAAGAGCAGCGACGACGAGGCCATGGAGAGGTGGGCCTGAGATTCAGGCCCGATTCTGCATTGACCGCGCGGCCCTGGAGGACGACCATTCCCCGCAGACGACAAGCGGAGGCGCCTATGCCCAACGCCTTGGTCCTTCTCTCGCTCCTGACCGCGATGCCTGCCGGAGCCCAGCAGGCGCAAGCCCCCGGTCACAACCCTATCGAGTGCTATTGCCGCGCTCAGGGCAGGACCTTCGCCCAGGGAGAGACCCTGTGCTTGAAGACGCCCGATGGCCCCAGGCTCGCGCGGTGCCAGATGGAGATCAATGTGATGTCCTGGGCCATCACGTCCACGCCATGCCCGGAGGCATAAAAAACGCCGCCTGAAGCGGCAGCGTCTGAAAGAATGTGAACTCTGGATCGGGCGAAAGCCCTTGAAGGCTGTTGGCCGCCTTAGAAAAGACCGGCGACGGTCGCACAAATAAACGAGAAGGAAAGACAGGCCGCAGCGATGTTGAGCTTGCCGGCCCAATCGAAATTCGACGTCATGTTCATGACATGGCCCCTATCTGAATAGAGAGGGATCCTATCAGGATGAAGGGGCCCTGAAAAGAGCGACGCGGGTGCGGCAAAGGTGATCACAATCCGGCAAAATGGTTAACAAGCCGTTAACTCATTGACTTCGCTGGGCTTGAAGCCGGAGGGGCGCGGCAAAAAATTTCTGCCTCCGGGCGGGCCCTCCCTGGCCTGGATCGGATCCGGGGGACGTTGACCGGATGTTTACCCGGCGCGGCGTAGGGTCAGCTCATGCGTCGTGGATTAGTTGCGTTTATTGTCCTATCGCTGACTGGGCTCGGGTTGACCGGTTGCGGGTTGTTTCGTTTCGAACAGCGCGAGCCCTGGCGCGCGCAGGCCGAGGAGGCCTGCCTGGCCCAGCGTCTCGTGCAGCCCTCGGCCTATATGGCCCTGTCGTCCAAGATCGACGGGCCCGGCGTCTGCGGCATGGATCATCCCTTTAAGGTCGCCGCCTTCAACAACGGCGAGGTGGGGCTGAAGTCCAACGTGACGCTGGCCTGTCCCATCATCCCCCGGATCGACACCTGGCTCGACGAGATCGTGAAGCCCGCGGCTGTCATGTATTTCGGGGTTCCGGTCGTCGACCTGAAGGCGGGCTCCTATTCCTGCCGCCCGCGCAACAATCAGCGGGGGGCCAAGCTCTCCGAGCACTCCTTCGGCAATGCGCTTGACGTGATGGCCTTCGTCCTGGCCGACGGCCGCGAAATCGCGGTCGAGAAAGGCTGGAAGGGCAATCCCGCGGAGCAGGACTTCCTGCGCGAGGCTTTCGTGGGCGCCTGCCGCTATTTCACGACGGTTCTCGCCCCGGGATCCGACGCCTATCACTACAATCATATCCATATCGACCTGGCGCGGCACGATCCGCGCGGCGACCGTCGCATCTGCAAGCCGATCATCAAGTTCACGCCGCGAATCGATCCGGAGCAGAGCCGCCAGATCCTTCAGAGCGTCAGCGCTCAAGGCGACCTGCCGTCGGCGGACCTGGAGCAGGATGTGCCGGAGGAGAGCGCCGCGGCCGGGTATGGAGCGGATTCGCCCATGGGCGCTCCCATGGCTCCGCCGGTGGTCTCCGCCCCCGTAGCGCCGACCGCGCAGCGCTATTCCGGTAATCCCGTGCCGGACGTCTATACGCCTCCGCCGCCGCCCGGATATGGTGGATACCCGTCCCGGCAAGGCTTCGGAGCCCAGCAGACCTATGCGCCGCAGAGGCCTTCCGCCGGGCAGCCCATGGTGCTGAACGGACACGCCGGCTACTAAACCGTAAGCGGAGCCTTGACCTTCTGGGCTGCCGCCCACATGGTCGATGTGACATCAATCCGTCGACCTGTTGGAGCAGTGGAAATGAAGTGGCTGGCGGCTCTTATCTCTTGCCTGGTGGTCAGTGCGCCCGCGTTCTCTCGCGAGATCAACCCGGCCGAGCGGCGCGAGAAGCCTCATGAGCTTTCGCTGAGGCAGTATAACGCCAGCCTGCCTGCCTGCGCCGATCCCGCGGTTCTCGGTGACATCGCATCGCGTTTCTCGACCAAGGAGCGCCGGTTCTGGAACTCCGACCTCCAGATCCTGGCCTTCGAGCGGGTGGAGCAGGTCGCCTGGCGGCCCTGGGGCCTCGACTACATCCCACGCCGCTACTGCACCGGGACGGTCGTCGTCTCCGACGGCTACCGGCACAAGGTGAATTTCTCCATCCGCGAGGATCTCGGGTTCCTCGGCGTCGGCTGGGGCACCGATTCCTGCGTGGACGGCTTCGACCGCCACTACGCCTATGCCCCCCATTGCAAGCAGGCTGCCCCTTGATCTTCAGACGGTGCCTCGCCCTCGCAGGCGCGTGCCTTCTGTTGACCCTCCCGAGCGCGGCGCAGTCGCCGCGCGAGGTGAGGGGAGCCCCCATGGGGCAGTTCGATTTCTACGTGCTCGCCCTGTCCTGGTCGCCCGGCTATTGCGAGATCAGCGGCCGGAAGAGCCGGCAATGCGATACCGGAAGCGGCCTCGGCTTCGTCGTGCATGGGCTCTGGCCCCAATGGGAGCAGGGCTATCCCAGCTTCTGCGAGCCGAGCGGGCGTTTCGTGCCCAGCGCTGCCATCCGGGAGATCTCGGGCCTCTTCCCCGATGACAATCTCGCCCGCTACCAGTGGCGCAAGCATGGAAGCTGTTCCGGAGAGAGCCCGAGCGGCTATTTCAAGGCCGTCCGGCGCGCGCGCGACCTGGTGCGCATTCCCGATGGCTTCAGGGGGCTGAGCGACCGCTCGCAGGTTCTCCCGAGCGAGATCGAGCGCGCCTTCATCAGCGTGAATCCGGGACTTCGTCCTGACATGATCGCGGTCTCGTGCGGGCGGCGCATCTTCGAAGAGGTCCGGATCTGCCTGGACAAAGACCTTCGCGGGTTCCGCCAATGCCCGGAAGTCGATCGCGACGGATGCCGCGCCGGCGAAATCGCTGTTCCGGCACTCCGTTGAACCATCGAATGCGAGCATCGCCTGCTCGCGCGGCGTATCCGCTTTCTACACGATGCGCTAGGATTTGAAGAATGAACTACCGTCATGCCTTCCACGCCGGCAACTTCGCCGACGTCATGAAACATGCCCTCCTGGTGCGGATTCTGGTCTATCTGCAGCGCAAGGAGACGCCGTTGCGCGTCATCGACACCCATGCCGGAATCGGGCTCTACGACCTGATGGGCGACGAGGCCGAGCGGACGGGCGAGTGGGTGGAGGGCGTCGGCCGTCTCGACGAGCCGTTCGCCCCAGAAGTGGAGGAGATCCTCGCGCCCTATCGCAATGTGATGGCGGATGTGCGCGCCCGGCACGGAGAGACCATTTATCCCGGTTCGCCCGGCATCGTGCGCGAGCTGTTGCGGCGTCAGGACCGAGGCGTGTTCGTCGAGCTGCATCCGGCCGATCATGATGTGCTGAACGAGGCCTTCAACGCGGTGTCGAATCTCAAGGTGATGCATCTTGACGGATGGACGGCGCTCCATGCCCTCATTCCGCCCAAGGAGAAGCGCGGGCTCGTGCTGATCGATCCTCCCTACGAGAAACCCGGCGAGCTGGAGCGGCTGGGCACGGAGCTGCTGGCGGCGCTCAAGAAATGGCCGACCGGCGTCTATGCGGGCTGGTACCCCATCAAGGACGTGGCGCCCGTCGATGCGGTGGCGGCGCGCTTGCACGAGGAGAGCCCGCGACCGGGCCTTCGTCTCGAACTCTATGTGGACGATCCACGGGATCCGTCACGCCTCAACGGTAGCGGGCTGTTCGTGCTCAATCCGCCCTGGGCGCTGCGGAGCGAGGCCGAGGTGCTCCTGCCTGCGCTCGCGGAGCGCCTTTCGCGCAGCGGTTACGGCGCCTATCGGTGTGAGGCCTTCGGTCCCCCTGCCTAGAGCATTTTTCGGCGAAGTGGATCCGGGTCGCCGCCAAAAAATGCGGCACATCAAAGAGAAAAGCTGATTTCACTTACGTGGAATCAGCTCTTAGGCGGATTGCCGCCTCCATCGCGAGCGGGCATGAATACGGCCGTTCTCAGGCGCATTCCTCGACAGGACCCCATCATGCTCGTTCTCCGCTCCTCCGCCGCATCGCCTTTCGGCCGCAAAGTCAAAATAGCCGCTCATGTTCTCGGCCTCACGGACCGCATCCGGATCGTCGATGCGGATACCCTGAATCCCGAGGACAACATCCGGCAGCAGAACCCATTGGGCAAGATCCCGGCGCTGGTGCTGGAGAACGGCGAGGCGCTCTACGATTCACGCGTGATCGTTGAATATCTCGATTTCCTGGCCGGTGGCGGACGCCTCTTCCCGGCGGGCGAGGCCCGCTTTACAGCCCTGCGCGATCAGGCGCTCGCAGACGGCATCATGGATGCCGCGCTGCTGCAGGTCTATGAGGGCCGTTTCCGTCCGGAGGACAAGCACGAGCCCAAATGGGTCAATCATCAGGCAGGCAAGGTGGAGCGCGGATTGGCTCATGCGGAGGCCCATCTCTCGACGCCCGCAAGCGACCTGCATGTCGGCCATATCGCCCTGGCCTGCGCGCTCGGCTATCTCGATCTGCGGTTCGCGGGCCGCTGGCGCGAGTCGCATCCGAAGCTCGTGGCGTGGCTTGCGGATTTCGAGGCGCGGGTTCCCGCCTACGCCAAGACCCGCGTAGCGGCATAAGCCTCATAAAAAAGGCCCGGGTTTCCCCGGGCCTTTTCTGTCGCGAGAGCGACGGATCTTAGTAGGTGCCGAAGCGGTAGTTGAGGCCCGCGCGCACCACACCGAAATCGGTGTCGCCGGTGCTGAAGGTG
>NZ_JBVVAJ010000015.1:0-117645 GCF_055792805.1 Microvirga sp. HS2 | reverse complement strand
GGAGCCAAGAACCCGATCCCATCTCGAACTCGGCCGTTAAACTCCTCAGCGCCGATGGTACTGTGTCTCAAGACCCGGGAGAGTAGGTCATTGCCGGGCCTGCCAAGGACAAACGCCTCTTTACACTCTCAAACCACACGCACGCCGCGGCGCTTCTTGAAACAAGAGCGCCGCGTTCGTGTTGGCGCCGCGATCGCCCGCGATCACAGGCCCACCGGAAGAGGGTCCGCGCCCCGGACCCCGCACCCTTGGGGGTCCGCCAGCGGACCTCGCACCCTTGACGCGGGGTGGAGCAGCCCGGTAGCTCGTCAGGCTCATAACCTGAAGGTCACAGGTTCAAATCCTGTCCCCGCAACCAACGATCCCGAAAACCCTCGAACGGCTCGTCCGTCGAGGGTTTTTGCTCGTCTGGAACCCGCCACGACCGCACCCGACACCGCGCCGCCACGCCCGGATGAAAGGCGAGGGCGGATGACCGTGAGAACCCGGCATTACCGGATGCGAGAGCTGTCGGCCTCACCTGACGTTTCCCGATAGGCGGCTGCCTGGTCGGGAGCCCTTTGCCGGCTCGTCATGAACGACACAACGGCAACTCCCACAATGGCAATGGCACCGACGAGAATTGCCGCGGACAGGGCGATGAACGGCCCGGACGACCACAGATAGGTCGCCGTAAGAATGCCGGAGCCGATCGCAAGAATTCCATAAAGAATGATCAACGTCACCCTCACTATCCGTTAAGCCAAAAAGAGAGCCGACGAACCGGAACTATCATAATGGCAGCAGGGCGGCTAGGACGTGTGCGCCGGGTGAGACATCGTCGCGCCGATCCCGGTGGGGACGGGGAGGGGGACACTCCTCGCAGGGATTGCTTGTAGCGAGCCCGAATGCTCCTGCAGCCGAGGGCTGCATCGTGCTTCCGTCGCTTCGAGACGACTAACCCGAAATATCAGATGACTCCGTTCCATCTCTCACCAGAGAGTGATGCCGGATGGATGCTCCGGGCGCGCGGCGGCGCGGACGTGAGCTCATGTCGCGCGATGCGGGGGAGGCACATGGTGGCATGCGGAACCGAATGCCGATGAGCCCGGGCCAGGGGGGCGGGATTGGCCGGACGCGCCACACCTCGATGGATCTCGCGCTCCGCGTCTTGGTATCCGCAGGTGAGCATGGGTCCATGCCGCCGCTGTGCCGTATCAGCGAGGAAATCCGGTCCCGGAGCGTGAGTGATCCAGTCTTCTTTGTCCTTCGAGCTCCTCATTCGATCGTCAGGGCGTAAAGTCATGACCTGGCGTCTACGCCTCCATATGCTCGACATCACCCTTCGCGCCGCCATGAGGCGGGCGCAGTCCGACGGTGAGCCGAGGAGGCCGGTTCATCTTTTCCTCGCCATCACCGATCACTTCGAACCGCAGGTCCATCGGCCCGGGCAACACATCGCGCGCAAGCGCCTCGAGCAATGGCTCCGGGAATATCCCCGGATCGCGGGGCGCCATCGGGATTACGACGGATACACGCCTGCCCACAGCTTCTTCTATCCATGGGACGAGTACGACGAATGGGAGTTCTCCCGATTGCGGGAACTCTGTGCGGCAGGGTGGGGAGAAATCGAATTCCATCTTCACCATAGCGACGATACCGAGGTGACCCTTCGTCGGAAACTGCGGGAGGGCATCGAGACCTATCGGGCGCATGGTGCGCTCTCGACCTGGCCGAGCGGGCGCCCGGCCTGGGGCTTCATCCATGGCAACTTTGCACTCGCCAATGCGCGCTGCGAGGAAGGCGTCAATTTCTGCGGCGTGAACAATGAACTCGCCATCCTGGAAGAGGAGGGCTGCTACGCCGATTTCACTTTCCCCGCGTGGCAGACCACGGCTCAGCCCCGGCAATTGAACAGCATCTACTATTCGGCGGGCGATCCGAGATGTCCCAAATGCTATGATCGAGGCGTCGCCGCGCAGCATGGGGTTTTGCGAAAATCCGGGCTCGTTCTGATCGAGGGACCTCTCGTGCCGCATCTGAAGCGGGCAAGCGGCGGATTGCTCCGGCCGGGAATGGACGACGGCACCCTGACGGAGAACCACGGCTACAGGCCCGAGCGCTTCGACCGTTGGGTGCAGGCGGGCGTTCACGTGCGGGGGCGGCCCGATTGGCTCTTCATCAAGCTCTCGTGCCATGGCGCAGGAGACGGTGATCGTGATGCCTTGCTGAAGCGTGATCTCGACGCCCTCTTCTCCGATGCCGAGGCGCGCTACAACGACGGCGAGCGTTTCAGGCTGCACTACGTGACGGCCCGCGAGATGTACAACCTCGTCGCCGCGTCGGAGGCCGGGCTGGACGGCGAACCCGGCGAGCTGCGGGATTGGCTGATTCCGGCTCCTGATACGCTTGCGCGCCAAGCCCGCGCTGCGGAGCACGCAGGCTGAGAGTGGACTTGCAGCCTGATCCGGGCCTCTATGGAGAACGCGCGGAGAAAGGCGGCGCCGCTTCGCCTGCGAGGGCGAGCAAGTGGCGAAGGTAATCCGTATGCAGGCGTGATGCATCTCCGGCGGCGAGCGCATGCCTGTGTCCCGCGTCTGCGAGCTGTCGCCGCAGGTCCGGGGAATTGTCCAGACGGAGGATCGCCTTTCGCAAGGCGTCCGGATCTCCCGGCGGGACGATCAGAGCGTTGGTTTCGTCGAGGAGACCGACGGTGCTCGCTCCCTCCGAAATGATCAGGGGCTTTCGCAAGGCCATCGCCGTCAGATAGGTGCTGATGCCCGAGGGACTGATGCTCCGGGGGTGGATCGGAAGGATGACGCCCCTCGCCCCGGCGACCCAGTTCAGCCAGGATCGCGGGTCCGAGCTGTGGCGCACGATCCGCACGTTCGAGCCGCTGAAGATCTCCGGGCGAGGCACGACCGGGGGCACGCCTCGCCGGCGCCGCTTCTCGCTATCGCTCTCTCCGCGGCGGCGCAGCTCTTCGTCCTCGGGAACCGTGACGACGATCTTGACGTCCAGGCCATCGACGGCGCGGGCCAATGTCTCCCAGTCGCGGTATGTGACTCCGCCCGACCAGTAATAATCTCCCTCGGAGGGCTCGAGGGTTTTCACCAGGTCCAGATGGTTGGTCTTGAACGGAACATGGATGGTTCGCTCCTGTCTGAGGCGATAGTACTTCTGATAGTCCGAGAAGTCCTTCTGGAGCAGCAGGAACAGATCGACCCGCCGCAGCAGGAGCCGTGTGATGGCCGTCACGATCCGGTCTCGTCGACTGACCGGCCTAGGGAGATTGAGGTCGGCGCAGGCCAGCTTGCACCGCGATCCCCGCATGAGAGAGGCGACCAGGCACCAGCTGAGCAGCTCACGATGCGGGGCTTCGAAGAAGACGATGTCGGAGCGCTTCCAAAGGCGCATGGCGCGACGCCAATAGGCCAAGCGATCCCGCCACGTGCCTTCGGGCGAGACGATGCGGTGGAGGTCGATATGTTCGGCGAGAGGCGATTCGAATGCGACGTTGGATGCGATGCGAGGCTTTCCCTGGAGGCCGCGGTGATCGTGTCTCGTTTCGGGTTCGCTGGTCATCACAACCGCTCCGCCCATTTGCGATCCTGCGCACGATACTGCGCTTAAGATGCGAATTCCACTCGTGGAAACGGCGGCTCCCGGGCACGACGGGGTAACCCGAAGCAGTCGTGAGGCCAGCTGATTATTCCATCGGCTTGCAGAGAAATGGGGCTGGTACGAAGCTTTCTGCGCTCTATCCCTGTGGCAGAGGGATCGCGACGAGGTTCGCCGTGCTGGTTTCTGTCATCATACCGCTCTTCAACAAGGAGCCGCATATCATCCGGTGTCTCGAGTCCGTTGTGTCGCAGACATTCGGCGACTTCGAAGTCATCGTCGTGGACGACGGCTCTACGGACAATGGCGCGACGCTGGCCAGACGTTTTCCCGACGACCGGATGAGAGTGCTGTCCCAAACGAACAGCGGACCCGGACATGCGAGAAACCGTGGAGTGGATGCCGCTCGCGGTGAACTCGTCGCCTTCCTTGATGCCGATGACGAATGGCTTCCCTCGTACTTGTCCGAGAGCGTTCGGCTGCTCACCGCTCATCCCGCGGCTGCGACTGTCTCTTCGGGGTACTTCGAAATGCCGAGCGGGTTGTCGACGGAGAGCATGTGGCTGAGACGGGGAATCCGCTCGGGCCTTCATCGTCTCGAGCCTGGAACGAACCCCATGCTCGCGGTTCACATGCTGGCCTATATGTCGGCGTGGTCGACAGTCGTGAGGATGAGCGCCTTTCGCAAGCACGGCGGTTTCTATGAGAGAAATCGCTGCCTGTACGGAGAGGATGCTTTCCTGTGGCTGAAAGTCCTGCTGAACGAGCCGGTGCTTTTCAACCTGAGCCCAGCGGTTCGGTATCACCGGGACGCATCGGAGCTGAGCGGCAATCTGACCTCTCCACGTCCCGTCGAGCCGTTCCTGAGCGAGCCCGAAGAGATCGAGACATGCTGTCCCGAGGAGCTGAAGCCACTCCTGCGCAAGATTCTGGCGATCCGCGCCTACAAGACCGCCTGCGTGCTGGGATTGTGGGGGCGCCGCCAGCGGGCGGGCGAACTCAGGCGCCGCTTCCGCTCGCCGGGAAGGCATCGCCTGCCGTATTTCTGGAGTTCGTTGGTATGCACGAGCCCGGTCGGAACAACGCTCGGTAAGGTCTTCTACCGGTTGAAGTGATCTCCCCGTGCTCTCCACGATCCGTTTCATGGAGAGCACGGGGGCAGGATTCAGGTCAGACGACGAAGAAATCCGCGTGAGTCAGGGCAAGTCCCTTCGAAAGCGTCGCGAACTGGACCGCGGCTCCGCTGCCGGAACCATCCGCATCGTAGAACAGCTTGCCCGTTCCCTTGTCGTAGATCAGGAAGTCGTTGGCGTCCTTTGCCTTGGTTCCTACAGTGAAGTAGGCCTTGTTCAAGGCTGCCGGATCGCTGGTCGTTCCAGCCTTGCCGAGCTTGGTGAAGGCCGCGTTGTCGAGCCAGATGCTGTCGTCGACGGGATTGAAATCGACGATCTTGTCGATGTTCGTCTTCGCATTCGGCTTGGCGGTGAAGATGAAGGCATCCTTGCCCGCGCCGCCGGTCAGCACATCGTGCCCCGACGAGCCGCTGAGCTTGTCGTCTCCCGATCCACCACTGAGCGTATCATTGCCTAGTCCGCCATAGATCTTGTTGGCGCCGGTATTGCCCTTGATCACGTTGTCGAGCGCGTTGCCCTTCAAGGTGGTCCCGCTCGACCCGGTTGCCGTGAGGTTGATCTCGTCGGCGGCCAGCGTGTAGCTGACGTGAGTGGATACGGTCTTGCTCTTCTCCGGCGTCGGCGTCGGATCCGGGGTTGGCGTTGGCGTCGGATTCGGGGTCGGCGTGGGAGAGCTGACGTTGCCGTCACCCAATGTATAGGCGAGATACTTCAGCGAGCTCGTGTATTGCTCGTTGAACTGCTTGGAACCTTCGAGCCATGCGCCGTTGACGCCGCCGGCGAAGACCTTGTCGCCGCGCTCCTTGTAGGTGGTGTCACCGGTCATCTTGTAGACGAAGCCGAACCCGGCCACGATCATGTTGTTGAGGTCCGGCGCCGGCTCCTTGACCTCGCCCTTGGCGTCGAACTCGACGTAGTTGAACGACTGGCTCTTCTCGTCCCAGGTATGGCTCCAGAGATAGTCGAGCGACTTCTTGATCGCGGTGGGAATGCGCGCATCGGCCTTGTAGGTGGTGTAGTAGTCGATCAGGGTGTCGTTGAGCAGGCCGGCCATGAACGGCACCACCGCGCCGTTCGAGTTCGAGAAGTGCCAGGCGCCGTCGGCGGATTGTGCCGAGAGGATCTTGTCGAGGGTGCCGGTGAGCAGCTGGTCCCAGTTGTGGCCGGCGGCGCTGGGGGCGTCGATCTTCTTGGCGTAGAGGAACGCCTCCAGGGTGCGGGCCTGGATGCGCTGGTCCATTTCGGCTTTCACGTTGCCGACATTGTCGGCGTAGAAGGGCAGGGCGAAGGTGTCGGCGACGCGCCCGACCGCGGTGCGGCTGGCCTGATCGCCGGTGGCGAGATAATGCAGCGCCACCCCGGCGATCTGCGACCAGTGCGCCGAGGTGCCGTAGTCGTTCGCCTCAAGATAGTTCTTCCGGTAATCAACCGCGAGGGCATTCGCCTTGGTGAGATAGGAACTGTCGCCGGTGCGATTGTACCAATTGTAGAAGATCTCAGCGCGATCGTAATAGTTCGCGTTCTCCCAGGAGGAGCCATTCTCGCTCCAGTGCTGGGCTGCAAACTTGGTAAAATTGGATTCGTAGGTGCTGAAAACGCCGCCCTTTGACGTCACGGTGCTGACAGAGATCTTGGGCGCAAGAAGGGACTGAAATGTAGGAGAAGATGTCGTCATTAGGTCTGCCCACAATAAATTGTTTTTGGTGTGTGAATTAATTTATCTTTGCGAAGATTTATTAATTTTGCCGAAACTTGATTTGCTTGCGTCGATAGCTCCTTTCCGTCTGAAGCTGACTAAATGCAATCCGGTACTCGAAATACGCCGAGTTAAACCGACACGGTCCCGTGCGGAAACCGGGCACGTGGGCGTGAAATGTATCGTTCTATTAGAACCAACCAGAACCGGCTGGCTTCAGGAAAAGGGGCTCATGCCGTACTTGCGGCTTGGTGCGCGTCATCTCCCGATATGAGGACATCACTCGCGCCAAACGCCCAAGCTCATGCTCATGGCAGGGCTTTAGAGAAGGGAAATAAGGCAACATAGAGGCCATGGCCGGAGTGACTGATCGCGGCTCGCGCTGGAGCGGATCGCCGAAGTCCTTATTCCTAGCCGTGTTTTTTCTTCCGTCAGACGGCGAATGCGGCTGTGCCTGTTGGACGAGGCATGTCCGAGACGGTTACGCGTAAAAAGTTCCGCCTCTCTCCCAATGCACCGCTGTCTCTTTATTCCCGTTGACCCTGCAGCGGGCGCACTTTGTAATTCTCGGTACTCAAGGCCGGTTTGCGGAAAATAGGGGTGCGCCTCCACAGAGCGCGCTCATGCGGGGAAACGGAGACCGGACGGTGCAACGAACAACCGAACACAAATTGAGAATATAAACCAGGGAATGAACGGGGAACACTGAAACTTTGAGGTAAGTCGAGTGCTTACGAATTTCTCCGCAGATACCAAGCAGGAATATGCCACTCCCGAAAGGGTTTCTCTCACGAAAGCGACAGCAGCGCAGGTCTCGCAGGCCGTCGCTTCGAAGCGCATCTACTGTCATGTCAAAAGAGGAATCGACATCGCGTTCGTCCTGCTTGCAGGACCAGCGGTTCTGGTCGTGATCGCCATCGCTGCGCTGGCTATCCTGTGCAGCATGGGAGGGCCTGTCTTCTATGTTCAGGAGCGGGTCGGATACAAAGGACGCATCTTCCGGATCTGGAAGTTGCGGACGATGAAGTCGGCACCGGAGCAGGCCGGGATCGCGACGGCGGTCAACGACAACAGGATCACGCCGCTCGGACGATTCTTAAGAAGTACCCATCTCGATGAGCTGCCGCAGTTCTGGAACATCCTGTGCGGCGATATGACCCTGATCGGCCCGAGGCCGGAACAGGTTCCCCTCGTTGAGATCTACCGCCGCAGCCTTCCTTGCTACGACCTGAGGCATCTCGTGCGACCTGGGCTCACCGGGTGGGCGCAGGTTCGCTATGGCTATGCGGAAACGGTTCACGATACCCGCCATAAACTGGAATATGATCTCTTCTACCTGATGAACCAGAGTCCTTCCCTGGATCTCTGGATCGCCGCGCTCACCTTCTCGGTTCTATGCGATCCCAGAATGGTTCGCTGACGAGGAACGGCAGGCGCACGGTCTAGGAGCCGCGACGGCAAGGGAGGATCATGAGCGGGTCACGTCACAGATCCATCGTCAATGTGGGGATGACGGGGAGCGTCGCCGTCCTCCGGGCGGGCGAGGGCCTCATCACGGTCGCCTATCTGCTCAAGGTTCTGGGAGCGGAGAATTTCGGAATCTGGGCGCTGATCTCGACGATGGCCGCCTATCTCATGGTCCTCGATCTCGGCATCGTCGGCGCTCTCGGCCGCCTCCTCGCGGGCCATCGGGGCGCCGGCGACATCGAGGGATTCAACAGAACCCTGTCGACCGCCGTGACGCTTCTCACGGGGGCCGGGGCGGTCACGCTGCTCGCCGCCGTCGGCTTGGCCGAGATCTTCCCGCTGATCTTTCATGTCCCCGACCACCAGCTTGCCGATGTCCAGACGGCGCTCATCATCGCGGGCGTGTGGGCCGCTCTCTACTTCCCTACGTCGGTCTTCGACGTCGTCCTGTGGAGCCATGAACGTTTCGATCTCAGCAGCCTCATCGAGATGCCGATCATCGGGCTGCGCCTCAGTCTGATCCTGCTCCTGATCCACGAGGGGTCTCCGCTGTCGCATCTGGCCGCCATCGGGCTGACGGCGAACGTGACGATGGTCTCCCTGCAGGCCGCGTGCGCATGGTGGGTCGAGCCTCGCCTGAGGCCGAAGCCCGGCGTCCTGAACCGCACGGCGCTCAAGGAGCTTTACCCGATCGGCGTCTGGTTCTCCGCGCTCTCCATGGCGCGGTCCATTACCCAGCAGATCGGGCCGACCCTCGTCGGCCACAGTCTCGGCAACCGCGCCGTGGCGACCTTCTCCATCGCGCGGCAGCTCACCACCTACTGCGCCTTGGTGATGCAGTCCCTGACCCAGATCGCGGCGCCGCGAGCGGCGGTCCTGTTTTTCGGGCGGCACGGAGACGAGCAGAAGATCCTGTTCGTCGGAGGCGGACGGGCCGCGGTGGCCCTGGCGCTCTTCTTCGCCGGAGGCTTCCTGAGCCTGGGCGCCCCGTTCATCTCCATCTGGCAGGGCGGGCGTCAGGACGCGGCCTTCGCACCGCTCGTGGTGCTCATGCTGGGCGAGGCCTTTCCCATGGCCCAGGGCGTGACCTACAGCATCCTGACCGCAATGGGTCGGCATCGGACGCTGGCGCGGTTCGCCATCATGGAGGGCGTGTGCACGCTCGGCCTCGCAGCTCTCCTGGTGAGGCCGTTCGGCGTGCTCGGCGTCTGCTGCGCCATTGCGGTTTCGTCGACCGTGTTCCGGGGTTTCTGCCCCTGGCTTCTCGCGTGCAGGCTGCTCGATGTGACACCCTGGGCCTATATCCGCGACGCCATCGCGCTGGTCGCCGTCTGCTGGGGCGGCGCGATCCTCCTCATCGCGATGGCGACGGCCGAGTGGCCGGTTCGCGGATGGGGGTCCCTGATCGGATACGGGGCGCTGTACGCAGCGATTTATCTGCCCGCCTGCGCCTTTCTCCTCCTCGGCCGCGAGGCCCTCGGCCCCGCCAAGAGCCTCATCCACCGCCTGAGGATCTCGTAGGCGAGGCTCTGGCCGTCACTCCGCTGCTTCCCTCGCGAGGTTGGGGGCAGCCGCACCTGTCGTCGAGGACGTCAGCCATTGGTCGAGGACGAGCAGGGCGTACAGCCGCTGGCTGTGATCGCGGGCTCCGGCGACATGCTCGTCCGCGAGTCTGCGAATGCCGTTCGGGTCGAGCAGGCCGATGCTGCGCAGAGCTTCGCTGCCGGCAAGACCTTCGATGCGCGGGCGCAACGCGCTGCGGAACCAGGGCGCCAGGGGGACGGAGAAACCTCTCTTCGGCCGCTCGACCAGCTCGCGCGGCAGGTATCGCAGCAGGAGGTCGCGCAGGATGCGCTTGCCGCCGCGCGCATCGACCAGATACTCGTCCGGCAGCGACAGCCCGAAACGGACGATCTCATGGTCGAGGAGGGGGGCGCGGACCTCGAGCCCATGCGCCATGGAGGCCACGTCGATCTTGGGCATGAGGTCGTCCGCCAGATAGGTCTCGAGGTCCGCGTAGCGCATCCTGCGCAAGAACGTGCCCGAGGCCCGCGCGAAGGCGCTGCGGATCAGCTCCTCCGGGGTCTGCCGGCGTGGTTCCATCCGGCCCTGGCGATCGCGGCGATAGAGGAAGGCCGCTTCCCCCGCTCCGAGGCAGCACCGCAGGGCGGCGAAGCGCGCGCCGAAATCCTCTGCGGCCAGGAAGCCGAGGCCGCGTGCGACGCGCCCGAGCCCCCGTGCGTTTCCGAGCAGGCCCGCGGACGCGGCGGCGGCGGCTCGTACGGCTCCGCGCGGGATCTTGTCCGCGAGGCCTCCCAGGCGGGACGCCGTCGCGTACCATTCGTAGCCGGCGAACCCTTCGTCGCCGCCGTCGCCGCCGAGTGCCACGGTCACATGCCGCCGGGCCAGCCCGGCGAGCGCCCAGGACGGCAGCGCCGAGGAGTCGGCATAGGGTTCGCCGAAATGCGACACGGCGAGCGGGATCAGGTCGGTCAGGTCGCTTTCGAGGCGCAGTACGTGATGGCGTGCGCCAAGATGGCGGGCGACGTCGGCGGCCTGGGCGCTTTCATCGTAGCTGCGCTCCCCGAAGCCGATGGAGAACGTGTCCACCGGACTCGCGCTTTGTTTGACGGCGAGCGCCGTCACGAGGCTGGAATCGATGCCGCCGCTGAGCAGGATTCCGAGCGGCACGTCGCTGCGAAGGCGGATCCTCACCGCCGTCTCCAGAAGCTCTTCGAGCCTGTCGGCGGCCTGTTCATAGGAGCCCTCGAAAGGCTCGTGCTCCTCGGCGATGTCCCAATAGCGCCGCAGCGCGACCGAGTCCCGATCCGATATCATGACGGTCGCGGCGGGCAGCTTGCGGATGCCCTGATAGATCGTGCGCGGCGCGGGGATATAGCCGAGGGTGAGGTATTGATCGAGCGCCTGCGCGTCGATGGCGCGCGTTCCGCCCACGCCCGCGCGCAGGGCTCCGAGAGACGAGGCGAAGTAGAGGCAGCCGTCCTCGACTACGAAGAACAGCGGCTTCTTGCCGATGCGGTCCCGCGCAGCGATGAGAACGCCCTGCTCGTCGTCCCAGGCGACGAAGGCGAACATGCCCCTGAGCGCATCCACGCATCCTTCGCCCTCACGGGCGACGAGGCGCAGGAGAACCTCGGTGTCGGAGGACGTGCGAAAGGTTTCGCCGTCCCGCACCAGGGCGTCGCGGAGCTCCACGTAGTTGTAGATCTCGCCGTTGAAGACGATGCCGCGGTGTCCCGAGACGTCGACCATGGGCTGGCCGCCCCCGGCGATGTCGATGACGGAGAGCCGCCGGTGGGCGAGGCAGGCGCGTCCCGAAGGCGAGATCCAGAATCCCTCGCCGTCGGGCCCCCGATGGGCGAGGAGCCCGGCCATCGTCCTCACCTTGTCCGGATCCGGTCGCTTGTCGTTCGAAAGGGCGATCCCTCCTGCGATGCCGCACATGTCAGGCTTTCCTTCGCATCAGGTCGGCGCCCGTTCCGGCAACCTGCCGGTAGAGCCTCTCATAGGCCCGCACCATCTCCGCCTGGCTGAACTCCGCCAGGACCCGCTGTCGCGCCGCCCGGGCCATGCGCGCCCGAGCGACGGGATCGGCGAGGAGGCGGCCGATCGCCTCTGCCAGTGCCCGGGCGTCTCCGGAGGGCACGAGCGCTCCGCAGCCGCCGGCGAGCAGTTGCGGGGTTCCCCCCACGGCGGTTGCCACCACGGGAGTCCCGCTCGCCATGGCTTCCAGGACGCTGATCGACGTTCCCTCGGAAACGGACGGCAGGACGAAGACGTCGAGGTCGCGGTAGACGTGGGCCGTGTCGGCGAAGGTCCCCGCGAACAGGACGCTGCCGCCCAGCCCCATGGCCTCCACCTGCTCCCGCAGAGTCTCGCGCAACGGGCCATCGCCCACGAGAACGAGCCGGGCCTCGGGAAGTTCGTCCAGCAGCAGCGCCGTCGCTTCGATGAGCAGAGCGGGGTTCTTCACCGGGTCGAGCCGGGCCACGCAGCCGACGAGAGGGACCTCGGGCCCGATGCCGAGGACCTCCCGCAGGATCCCGCTCGGCCCCTGCGGCGCAAAGCGAGACGTGTCGATGCCGTTGACGACCGTGACCACGCGGGAAGCGGGTATCCGCGCCTTATGGACCAGGTGCTCCCGCAGAGGGGCCGATACCGCCGCCACCATGTCCGTGCGCAGGCCGGCCCACCAGCGCAGCGCATCCTCGAACCACGGTTCGTCGAACGCGAAGCCGTGAGCCGTGTGAACGACCGCCGGGACGCCCGCCGCCCTGGCCGCCAGAGCCGATTTGACCCACACCCCGTTATGCGCGTGGACGACGTCGAGCGCGCGCGCGGCGAAATGCTCCCGCAGCCCCGGATGGGGGCGCAGCAGTGGAGCCTTGCCGGGGCAGGGGACGAGCGAGACCGGGATCCCGGTCCGCCGCAGGTCACCTGCGAGCTCCCCCTCGGTTTCGAGGCACGTGACGCCGACCCGGTGCCCCCGCCGCGCCAGGGCCCGGGCGAGGGCGGCCGCCATCATTTCCATTCCTCCGGTCGCCAGGGAGGGCAGGACCATCTCCACGGCGAGGGGAGCGCCCGCCGTCATGAGGCGGCCGTGAGAGGAGGGCCGACAGGGGCCCAGGCGAGCAGATCGGGCCGCATCTCCGCGTACAGCGACAGATGAGCGGCGACCCGCCGTTCCAGCGAAAACCGGCCGATCGCCTCGGCCCGGGCGGCGACGGCGGCGGGCGAACGGCCATGGGTGAGGGCGGCCTCGATCCCCTCGGCCAGCGCGTCGACATCTCCGGGCCGGACCAGCTCGCCGGAGCCGGGAACGGCGAGCACCTCCGGCACGGATCCTGCCGCGGTGGCGACCACGGGCGCATCCGCCCGCATCGCCTCGAGCAGAACGTTCGGCAATCCCTCCCGTCCGGGGCGGGATGGCAGCACGACGGCATCGACCTGGGAATAGAGCGAGGTCACGTTCGCCACCATGCCGAGGAAGTGGACGTGGTCTCCGATGCCGAGGGCGGCCGCCTGCTTTTCGAGCGCCGTCCGTTCCTGTCCGTCGCCGGCGATGACAAGGGACACGGGTCTTCCCCGCGCGCGCAGGCGGGCCACGGCCTCGATCAGGAGATCGAGCCCCTTCTCGGGGCTGAGCCGGGACACGGCGGCGATGAGAGGCTCGCCCTCTCGACGCAAGGGGGCGACCGATACGGGCTCGCCATCGGGCGGGATCGGGAAGGACGCGTTGTGGATCAGCCTGAGCCGTCCTCCGGCATCCGCGAACACGCGGCGATTCTCCTCGGACAGAACGACGAGCCGGTCCGCCTGGCGCAGCAGCACGCCGTCGAGCTGGTTGTAGAGCCGCATCTTCCAGTTCTCCTCCGTGGCGCCGTGGAAGAAGGCGATCCAGGGCAGCCTCAGGCCGGACAGACGCAGCAGGAACAGAAGGGCGGTCAGGCGATAGCCATGGGTCTGCACGATGTCTGGCTGCCACTCGCCGAGGGCGCGCCGGAGGCGGCCGGGAAGCGCGGCGTCCAGAGGGCCGCCATCGGGGATCACCACGTGCGAAACGCCCGCCCGCTCGAGATAGCCGATGAAGGGAGAGGGCGGACGTCCCGTGCGCTGGAACATGAACACCCTGAGATCGACGCCATGGTTCCGCAGAGCCTGGGAAAGCGCCGCGAGCTGACGCCCGGGACCCGACACGATCCACGTGTCCATGACGGCGGCGACGCGCAGGCGGGAAGACACCGGTTCTGCCGGAGCAGGAAAAGTGGATGTCTCATGGGCCATCGTCAATGTCCTCCTCGACTGTCTCAATGGCGAGGGCAGCGAGGGCTGCATCGGCAGGGATGCTCAGGGCCGGGGCGGAATGCGTGTCGGCGGCGTGTCGGTGCGTCGATGTTCAGCATGTCGCCGTCAATGATGTTGCGCGCGGGATGGCCTCGCAAGGCGCAGGGCCGGCAATTGCGAGGTATCTTGCTGTTCCCGCGAGAGAACCTATCTGGCTCGACCATTGTCGGGGAAGCCATGATCGAGCTGATCTTCTGGACGTCCATCGCCCTGATCCTCTATCACCACGTCGGGTATCCGATCGCTGTCCGCGCGCTCGCAGCATGGTGCGGCCGGAGGGCGCCTGTCGTCACGAACGACCCCGGCGTTCCCCCTTCGGTCACGATCATCGTTCCGGCCCACAACGAAGAGGCCGTGATCGCCGACAAGATCCGCAACCTTTCGCAGCTCGACTATCCGCGCGACCGGTTGACGATCGTGCTGGCCCTCGATGGCTGCACCGATGCGACCGCAGCCATTGCGCGCGGCCTTCTGGAGACGGTCGGAAACCTCGATCTGCGCATCGTCGAATATGCGAGCAACATCGGCAAGGTGGCCGTGCTCAACGATCAGATCGGCAAGGCCCATTCCGATCTCGTCGCGCTCAGCGATGCCTCCGCGCTTCTCGAACCGCAGGCCCTTGCCCAGGCCGTGCGTCACTTCGCGAGGCCCTCCGTGGGCGTCGTCTGCCCGACCTACGCGCTCGTCCGTCCCGGCAGCGAGGGAGAGCGGGCGTATTGGTCCTATCAGACGCGCGTGAAGGCGGCCGAAGGCGCGGTCGGCGCTCCGATGGGAGCGCATGGCGCCTTCTATCTCTTCCGTCGGGACCTGTGGGAGCCGCTCCCGCCGGACACGATCAACGACGACTTCGTTCTGCCGATGAAGATCGTGCTGCGCGGATGCGATGCGGTCTACGACGCAGGCATCGTCGCGACGGAACTGGAGACCAGCACCGCACGCCAGGACTTTCGACGGCGGATCCGCATCGGCGCGGGCAATCTCCAGCAGGTTCTGTGTCTTCCCGGCCTTGCCGATCCACGCCGCCCCGGCATCGCCTTCACGTTTCTGTCCGGCAAGGCCTTGCGCGCCTTCATGCCGTTCCTTCTCGTGATCGCCGCCGCCGCGCTTCCGGTTCTCGCGGCGCAGAAGGGAGGCTTCTATCTCATTGCCTGCGCGGGCGAGGCCGTGCTCGTCGGAGCTGCTCTCGCCGGCTATTTCGGAGTACCCAGGACGATGCCTCGCCAGGTTGGATGGGCGGGCTATTTTCTACAGGGGCATGCGGCGGGATTCATCGGAGCGCTGATCCTGCTCTGCGGCCTGCAGGATCAGGCATGGAAGGTGTCCGCTGCAGCCAAGGCCAAGGCGTGAGGGCTCGGACATCACGAACTGATCTGGACGACGATGACGTCTTGGAAGAAACGCGAGATGAGTGACCGCATGCGTTGCCTGCCCCTCTTCACCGTTCTGTTGTGCCTCTCGGCTTCCGCATGGGCTCAGTCGCCGTCAGCGCCGCCCGTATCCGAGCAGGATAGCGTCGATGTGGCGAATGCCGAGAAACTTGCCTTGAGGTTTCCCGGAAATCCGGAGATGAGCGGCGATTACCGGATCGGTGTCGATGGCACGATCTCGATCCCGCTTCTGGGCCGCATCCCGGTCAGGGGCATGTCCTCGGCGCAGCTCGAGGATGCTCTCTCCAAGCGTCTGGAGCAGATGACAGGACGGCCGAATTCCGTCACCGTCGAGGTCGCCGCCTACAGGCCCGTCTTCGTGACCGGCCTCGTGACGCGCTCGGGCGCAGTTCCATGGTATCCCGGCATGACCGTGCTTCAGGCGGTTGCCCTCTCGGGCGGCCTGTTCCGCGCCACCAGCCCCAATGTCGCCGGGCCCGTGGCGGGAGACGCCGAGATGGCGCGGTATCGCCGCGCTGTCGAGGGCCGCAAGCAGGCCCTCGCGGCTCTTGCGCGGCTGCAGGCGGAGCGCGAGGGTTCGACGGATATTCAAATCCCTCAGGCCCTCGCCGCGATCGCGGGGCAGCGCGAGGCGCAGGATCTGATTGCCGGGCAAAAGAACCTGCTGCTCAGCCGGCAGAAGTCATTGTCGAACCAGCTGGCGACCCTCAATCGCGGCATGGAGCTCGCGGCGCAGGAACTGAATGGCCTGCGCGAGCAAAGCAAGCGCGTCGCCGAACAGCTTCAGATGCGGCGCGATGCGCGCGAAAAGCTCGGTGAGTTGCAGCAGCGTGGAATCGTGATCGCGCAGCGCGCCTTCGAGGAGGACATGAAGGTCTCCGAGCTGGAGGAAAAAACAGCGAATGTCGCGGTGGCGACCGCGCGCGTGCAGGCGACGATCGCCGCTATGCAGCGGGACTCCGTCGCCCTCACCGAAGATCGCAAGTCCTCCATCGAGACCGACATCGACCGCCTTCAGAAGGAGGCGGCTCAGCTCGCGGAAGAGGCAGCGGCGGCGCGCCAGTCCTACAACACGATCGCGGGCGCCTCCCTTGAGGCGGAGCGTGGCGACAGAACCGAGATCGTCTACGCGGTGGTGCGCCACGAGGAGAAGGGAGAGACGACCGAGAAGGCAGGGCAATCTACGCCGCTGAGGCCCGGCGACGTGCTGGTCGTTTCTCAGAACTTCAAGGATGGTGAATGACGAAGGGGACGCCCCCGCGAGGAGACAGCATGGACGGTTCCCGCATCAGAGCCGCCGAGGAGACGATCCTCGCGCTGAAACGGGCGGAGGCGCGCACGATCGCCTTCGCCGCTCCCGAACCTGACACCGGCACCAGTGGTTTCGCCGCTCTTGTCGCAAGCGTTCTGGCGCGATCCGGACAGCCGACGCTGCTGATCGACGTCTCGAAGGCCGTGCAGGAATCACCCGTCGAAGGAGCCTGGGTGCCGGGGCAGGAACAGGCGAGAATCAACGTCGCGGCTCCGCAGGCGGACTACGCGCGGCTGACCGTGCAGGCGGGCCCGAACGTCCGTTTCCTCTTCGACAATACGGCATGGTTCAGAAGGGTGCTCGACAACGATCTGGCATCCCACCACTCCATCGTTCTCGACCTCGCTCCCCTGTTCGACAGGCCGGCGGACACGGTGAATCCTTTCGCCGTGGCGGCGGCCTGCGATGCTCTCGTTCTTGTCTGCCGGAGAGGAGGCGTCACGAAAGAGCGGCTCAGGAATGCGGTGGACATGACGCGCGCGACGGGCGGCAGGCCGTTCGGCATCGTCATGACGCAGGGCGGTTATGTGCCTGTCGGGGAAGAGATGGCCCGCACGGTGCGCAAGCTGTTCTTCTTTGCCCCATGGCTTGCGAAGAGGATCGGCCGCAAGGCGGCGGCGAGTGGGATTCTCGGTTGACCTCAGCGCTTTCCATCGCCCTGCTCGCGGAAGGCGATGTACTTGTAGGACGACGCATATTGCTCGTTGAACTGCTTGGAACCTTCGAGCCATGCGCCGTTGACGCCGCCGGCGAAGACCTTGTCGCCGCGCTCCTTGTAGGTGGTGTCACCGGTCATCTTGTAGACGAAGCCGAACCCGGCCACGATCATGTTGTTGAGGTCCGGCGCCGGCTCCTTGACCTCGCCCTTGGCGTCGAACTCGACGTAGTTGAACGACTGGCTCTTCTCGTCCCAGGTATGGCTCCAGAGATAGTCGAGCGACTTCTTGATCGCGGTGGGAATGCGCGCATCGGCCTTGTAGGTGGTGTAGTAGTCGATCAGGGTGTCGTTGAGCAGGCCGGCCATGAACGGCACCACCGCGCCGTTCGAGTTCGAGAAGTGCCAGGCGCCGTCGGCGGATTGTGCCGAGAGGATCTTGTCGAGGGTGCCGGTGAGC
Organism: Microvirga sp. HS2; assembly: GCF_055792805.1. Taxonomy (NCBI): domain Bacteria; kingdom Pseudomonadati; phylum Pseudomonadota; class Alphaproteobacteria; order Hyphomicrobiales; family Methylobacteriaceae; genus Microvirga; species Microvirga sp. HS2. Next base: position 100,069 of record NZ_JBVVAJ010000015.1, on the reverse strand, counting down.
AGCTGGTCCCAGTTGTGGCCGGCGGCGCTGGGGGCGTCGATCTTCTTGGCGTAGAGGAACGCCTCCAGGGTGCGGGCCTGGATGCGCTGGTCCATTTCGGCTTTCACGTTGCCGACATTGTCGGCGTAGAAGGGCAGGGCGAAGGTGTCGGCGACGCGCCCGACCGCGGTGCGGCTGGCCTGATCGCCGGTGGCGAGATAATGCAGCGCCACCCCGGCGATCTGCGACCAGTGCGCCGAGGTGCCGTAGTCGTTCGCCTCAAGATAGTTCTTCCGGTAATCAACCGCGAGATCGCCTGCGCGCTTCAGGAACGTATCGTCCCCCGTTCGCGCCCACCAGACATAGAAGATTTTCGCCCTGTCGTAATAATTCGCCGCATCCCAGGCGGGCCCGTCGGAGCGCCAGTGGCGTTCCGCGAAGGCGCGGAAACGGTTCTCGTATCGCTGAAACGACTCGCCGAGAGCCATTGTCTCCCGGACGGGAAGAGCGGGACCGGCCGTGCGAAGAACCGTGTCCCGCAATTCGGCGGCCTGCCGGGAGGATGCGTCGTTCTGCGGGGCCGGAGCGGCGCCTCCGGCAACCGTAGGGCGCGTGCTCCCGGCCGCGACCGGCGCGGCTGCGGCGCACCAGAGGGCCGTCACGGCCAAGGTCAGGATTCCGCTTGGGCGCATACCTATTCTGGATCTGCGGTTAAGACCAATAATCGCCTCGATCTTGGCGGCGAAATCGTTTCCCTTATATGCCATCGGGCATCCATCCAGCCGGAAAGCGGTGACGCTGTGTGGAATTACCTTGAATGCTCCCGCGGAAAATCAAGCGCGGCATTCCATTCCGTGGAGCGCGGATGTCGCTGATCGCTCGCTTCTGGCAGATCCCTGCCGCCATCCTGGCCTGCGCGGCGGCGTCGCTGCCGTGGCTTGTCACGTCGTCGCCCTTCGCGCCTCTCGCGATCGCCGTCGGCGTCATCGCCTTGCTGGCCGCCATTCACCGGCCGCTGCTCGTCTGTATCGGGTTCGTCGCCTTCTCCCTGTTCCGCCTCCACGAGGCTTATCCGGTCCTGCTGCCGCTGCAATTGCCGCTCGGTCTGGCGGCGCTCACGGCAATCGCCCTGATCTGCAACGCCCTTGCCGGACGCATCGAGGCCGTGTGGCCCGCCGAGCTCCGGCTCTTCCTCGCGTTCTTCGCCCTCGCCACCATCAGCAGCGTCTTCGCGCTCAATCCCCGCTTATCCTTCGAATTCTGGAACGAGGTCTATGTCAAGATCGGATTGGCGACGCTCGCGCTGACATGGCTCACGCGCATGAAGGATGACTTCAACCTTGTCGCACGCGTGATCGCCATCAGCGGATTGCTGGTGGCCGCCGTCGCGATCAGCAACAAGCTCAACGGCATCGATCTCGTCGAGGGCACCCGCGTGACCATCGGCCTGAAGATCCAGTCGGGTCTGTCGGACCCGAACGACCTCGCATTCCTGATGCTGACGAGCCTGAGCTTTTCCATGGCTCTTCTGACGGGCGGAACCGGCTGGACGAACAGGATCATCGGCGCGGCCTGCGTGCCGGCGGTTCTCGTCGCGATCGTCTACACCCAGAGCCGTGGCGCGGTCCTCGGCGTTCTTGCGATTTTCGCCGTCTACGGACTTCGCTTCGTGCGCTCGAAAACGGCTCTCATCGCCGCCGGAACCGTCGGGGTCGCCGTTCTCTATCTTGCGATGGATATCTCCGAACGCATGTCGCGCGCAGCCCCGGGCGACGGGCTGGATCCTTCGGCCGCGGGCCGGCTCGACTTCTGGGTAACGGCTCTCAAGGCCGCGCTTCTGCGCCCGGTCACGGGGGTCGGGCTCGCGAACTTCTCGTGGTTCAACTACATCGAGACCGGCCAATACATGACCACGCACAACACGTGGCTGCAGGTTCTGGCGGAGGTCGGCATTCCAGGGCTCGTCCTGTTCGTACTCATGATCGGCAGCGCGTTCCGCACGAGCCTGAGGGCGCACCGCCTCCTGAGCGCAACGGCGATCCGCTCTCCCGTCCAGCCGGTGGCGTTTGGACTGGCCGCCGCCCTTGCGGGATATTGCACATCGGGTCTCTTCCTGTCGCAGGGCTTCACCTGGTCCATCTATGTGCTCGTCGCCCTCGCCGCGGCGGTGGGGCGATACGTGGATGAGACGGTTCGGGCGCCGGCGCAGGCGCCGCATCGCGGAGGCGTTTTCGGCGGCATGGTTCCGCAGCGAGGATGAAGCATGCACTCAGTGACGCGCGTTCATGGTGGACGATCCGACAGCAGGATGCACCCGTTCGCCGAGGGGCCAACGGGAATGGAAGGGCCCAAGCGTATCACGCGCATCGTCCGCGACATCGTGCAGGGCGCGTGGCGGCGTCGCCTGCTGATCCTGCTTCCCATCCTCCTGATGTTGCCCGTCGGCATCGCCGCGGCCCTCGTCCTGCCCAAGGCCTACATGGCGAGATCCCTCATGCAGCTGCAGGAAGCCGGGCGCGACAACCCGTTCTCCCGCGAAGGCGACGGCGCCAACGTCTATCGCGTGCAGGAGCGTTTCGAAGGCCTGCGGGCGCTCTTCCTGAGCGACAGCGTTCTGGCCAAGGCGATCGGCGAGGGGGAGAACGGCCTTCCGCCGGCAGAACGGGAGGGAAGGATCGGCGACCTGCGTCAGGCGCTATCGCTCGATCTCATCGGAAGCGATTTCATCGAGGTGAAGCTCGCGGGCGCGAAACCCGAAGGGCTCGGCAAGACGCTCGAAGCGGTGATGGCGAGCTTCCTGGAAGCGCTCGTTCCCGAGCAGGGAGGCGCAACGGCCGCGCAGCTCATGGTGAACGCGCGCCGCCAGGAACTCGACGCCTTGGTGCGGACGCGGGACGAGGTGAAGCAGGAGCTCGCGGGCCTTCTGCCCAGCGGCTCGGAGGACGCCGCGCGCCAGCTCGCCGCGATCGAGGCCGACCGGCGCGACAAAGGGGATTCGCTGGCTCAGACCGAGGCGGAGATCGCCCGCCTGCGCGGCGCTCTCGGCAATCCGAGTGACGAGCAGCTGGAGAAGGACATGGCGGCCCTGCCCGCGGAGGGGAGCACGCAGGACGACGAGCGGACGCGGAATCTGCTCGCCCTCAAGTCGCTTTTTTCTCTCCGACAAGACCTCACCTCCCAGACGCAGGGGCTCGGTTCGAATGCGGCGGCGCTCAGCGGGCGGATGACCCGCTTCCGCGACCTCCAGGATCGCATCGCCACCCTGGACAAGGATATCGCGGCCGCGCGGGAGAGCTACGAGAGCTACCAGAAGCGCTTCTCGGGCACGACTGCCGTGCGGAGCATCGGCATCCTCAAGGCGCCGGAGCTGATCCGGATCGTCGATCCGCCGCGCGACCCGGCGAGCCCCAGCCGCTCGCGATTCGTCTATGTCCTTTCGGGCATCACCGCAGGCGGGCTTCTCGGCCTCGGCCTGGCCTTCGTGGCCGAGAGGCTCGACCAGCGCATCCGGCATGCGGACGAGGCGTCTGAGGCTACCGGCCTTCCCGTTCTGGCCATGGTGCCGGACAAGGACGAGACGGTCGGCAGGCGCAACGTCAAGATCCGGAAACCCGACGCGAGACGAGCAGCGGCAGGCTGAACGGAGAAGGCCGTCCTCTGCCTATTCGACCGGGCGGCGCAGCGCGCAGATGAGCGTTTGCCCATGCGATGCGAGGCGCGGGCGGCGCATCACCTGCCGGAGATAGAACAATTCGACGATAGCGAGCGGCGGAACGAGAGAGAAGACGGGCGTCGACACCGTGAACGTGATCGACAGGACTTCGAGCCCTGCCTGACGGGCGACAGACCTGACCGCGTCGGCGGTGTTGGCGCGGTAATGCGTCGGATAGACGTCTTCCTCCTTGCGCCCTTCGAGCACGCGCGCCAGGGCCTTCTTCACGCTGTCGGGGAGGAGCTTCGCGATCCGGATCACGTAGCTTTTCATGTTCGGAGTGTGGAACAGGAACACGCCTCCCGGCCGCAGGACGCGGGCGATCTCCCGGAACTGCTGCAAGGGATCGTCCAGGTGTTCGATGACCATGTTTGCGGTCACCAGATCGAAGCTGCGCTCCTGAAAAGGCAGCATCCCGATATCCGCCTGAAGGACGTTCCGGATCGTCCTGTGCCTGCGCAGGGCGTCGTAATCGCGATCGATGCCGACCGTGAACGGGACGGTCGCGAGCAGATCCGTTTCCGCCTGCGAACGCCATTCGGGCAGCAGACGATGCCCGCACCCGACATCGAGCCATGCCCGGGCGCGCGGGAGATAGAGGCGCAGCGCGTCTTCATACGAGGATTGAGAATATTTCAGCTCAGGTGCGATCCGTCGCTGCAGGGCGTGGGTGGTCCGGTATAGATTCTCCGTGAGGGTCATAGAGGAGCACCTTCCTGAGCCGCTGCCGACGCATCACGCCATGCCATTCGCCGCCACGGCTTCCACATCGGCTATGAGGTTGCGCGAAGAGCCGTCTCTTGCGTCGGGCTCGACGGCGCCTCCTCGCGAACGAAGGCGAGATACCATTCCATGGCGGCATCGAGACCCTGGCGCACATCGTGAAGAGGCTCGTAGCCGAGGAGCCGGCGGGCCTTGCCGATATCGGCCTGCGAGTGGGGAACGTCTCCCGTCCTGAATTCGCGGTAGAGGGGCGCCCTCTGCTCGACTCTCACATGCCGGTCTTCGAGAAGCTCACGGATGAGATCGTAGAGTTCGTTCAATGTCGTTCGGCCGCCGCAGGCGACATTGTAGACCTGATTGGCGGCGTTCTCCGCCTCCGTCGTCGCCGCGAGAAGATTGGCCTGGACGGTGTTATCGACGAAACAGAAATCGCGGCTCGTCGCGCCGTCGCCGTAGATGCAGACGTCGTCTCCGCCGATCATCGCGGCGATCCATTTCGGGATCACGGCGGCGTAGGCGCCTTCGGGGTCCTGTCGCTTGCCGAACACGTTGAAATACCTGAGCCCGATGCAGCTCATTCCGTAGGTCCGCGCGAAGACGTCGGCATAGAGCTCGTTGACGTATTTGGTGATCGCATAGGGGGACAGAGGCCTGCCGATCACGTCCTCGACTTTCGGAAGGCCCGGATGGTCGCCATAGGTCGAGCTGCTGGCCGCATAGACGAAACGCCGGACGCCGGCATCCCGCGCCGCGACGAGCATGTTGAGAAAGCCGTCGACATTGTTCGCATTCGTGTAGAGAGGGTCCTTGATCGAACGCGGAACGCTGCCGATCGCCGCCTGGTGAAGAACGTAATCGACCGCCGGGGAGGCGCGGTCGCGGATGGTTTCGCCCTGGTCCGCCTGCACGGCGCCCCGGCAGGTCTCCAGATCGCGAATGTCGCCTTCGATGAACCGAAACCGGTTCCATTGCTCCGGCGAGACCAGAGCGCGCACCTCTTCCAGATTGCGCCGGTGTCCCGTCGCGAAATTATCGAGGCCGATGACGTTCTGGTCCAGCTCGAGGAGCGTCTCCAGGAGATTGCTTCCGATGAAGCCCGCAACTCCTGTCACGAGCCATCGCCTGGGAGCCGCCATCAGTTTGTGCCGCAGCGTCTGATAGGTGTTCGGGCGAGGGGTGCTCATCGCTGGCTCCGGGCTGGTTTCAGGCCTTGATGATGCGATCGCTCACGATGCCGGCCTTCACGAAGACATTGCGTGTATCGACCACAAGCCGCGCGCATTCGGCGACCAGATGGTAGTCCACATTGTCGTGGTCGGTGGCGATCAGGATGGCGTCATATGCATTGATGGTGTCCGGCGTCAGGGCGATGGAGCGCTGTCCTGCGAGGACGCCGTGTTTTCGCGTTGTGGGGAGTTGGGGAATGTGGGGATCGTGGTAGTCGACGCGTGCGCCGCGCGCCTCGATCAGCTCGATCAGCTTCAGCGACGGGCTCTCGCGCAAGTCGTCCACGTTCTTCTTGTACGCCACCCCCAGCACCAGAACGCGCGCGCCGCTCAGCGGCCGCCCGCTCCGGTCGACCGCTTCCGCCAGGCGCTCGACCACGTAATACGGCATGTGCGCGTTGACCTGCCCGGCCAGCTCGATGAAGCGCGTGGTGATGTCGTATTCGCGTGCCTTCCAGGTCAGGTAGAACGGATCCACCGGAATGCAGTGCCCGCCCAGGCCCGGCCCGGGGTAGAACGGCATGAACCCGAACGGCTTGGTCTTGGCCGCCTCGATCACCTCCCACACGTCGATGCCCATCGCCGCGTAGACCACCTTGAGCTCGTTCACCAGTGCGATGTTGACCGCCCGGAAGATGTTCTCGGTCAGCTTGACCGCCTCGGCCGCCGCCGTCGAGGACACCGGCACGGTCGCGACCACGAGCTGGCCGTAGAGCGCCTGCGCCAGCGCCAGCGCGGCCGGGCCGTCGCCGCCCACCACCTTCGGGATCGCCGCGGTGGCAAACGCCGGATTGCCCGGATCCTCGCGCTCGGGCGAGAACGCCAGGAAGAAGTCGCGTCCGCTGGTCAGGCCGCTTGCCTCCAGGAGCGGCTTGAGCACCTCATCGGTGGTGCCGGGATAGGTGGTCGATTCGAGCACGACGAGCTGGCCGGGGCGCAGCCGCGCGGCGATGGCGCGGCCGGTGGCCTCGACATAGGACAGGTCGGGCTCGCGGTGGCGGGTGAGCGGGGTCGGCACGCAGATGAGCAGGGCGTCGGGCTCGTCCAGGCGGCTGAAATCGGCGGTGGCGGCAAGCCGGCCCGCGGCGACGGCATCGGCGACGGCGGCGGCGGGAATGTGCTGGATGTAGCTGTCGCCGCGGTTGAGGCGCGCGACATAGGCCGGGTTGATGTCGAAGCCGAGCACCTCGAAGCCGGCGCGGGCGGCGGTGAGCGCGAGTGGCAGGCCGACATAGCCCAGGCCGATGATGCCCAGCCTGGCCTGGCGGCGGCGCAGCCGCTCCAGCAGCTCCCCTGGCGCGGAAGCCTGCGTCTCACCTCTCGTCTCGGCACTCGGCATCATGGTCTCCAACGGAACGTATGGAGGCGTCCTTGCCGGTACCTAGATCAGGCGGTTTGGGGCCAAAATCCCCCTGAATCTCTCCGGGTGTAACAACTTCGGGGTAGCACCGCTGCTCTGCGCCGCCATGGCGCAGCGTGTGGAACCATTGGCTGTAACGGCTGCCGTGAGGATGCGTGCATGGCGATGCATGCAGATGTCATGATCCCCGCGCCGTCATCCCCGGGCTTGTCCCGGGGATCCACGTCTTTGGGCGCGGTGTTTCCCAAGACGTGGACGGCCGGATCTGATCCCCGGATCAAGTCCGGGGACGGCCATGACGAGAGATGTGCGTGACGAGTGACCGAAGCGCAGCGGTGCGGAGCGTGGCACTGGAACGGCCGGAGCCACGCGCTTGCGCACCCCGGATCACGTGGACGAGACGGCGCGGCCGATGCGGATATTCGCCGGGGTTGCTGCCGTGACGACGCCCGTCGCAACGGCTTTGACGATATCTCCGGGGAGGAAGACCAGGCTGGCGACGGCTGCTTGCGTCAGAGGCATTCCCGAGATCAGCGACAGGCCGACGATTCCGAAGGCATAGATCACGACCACGCCGCCGATGAAGGCCGCCAGCGTGGCCGTCAGGCCGGTCGGCCATGCCCGTGGAAGCGACTGGAAGATCAGGCCCGTGACGTAGGCGCCGGGGAGCCATCCGAGAAGAAAACCGACCGTGGGACCGACGAAAACGCCCAGGCCTCCGCGCCCGCCCGCCAGAAGAGGGGCCCCGAGAGCGACGACGAAGATGACGAGCAGAACGGCGGCCGTGCCCTGCCGGGGCCCGAGGAGCACGCCGGCCAGCATGACGCCGAGCGTCTGCGCCGTGATGGGGACGCCGCCCGCGAAGGGAAGGTCGAATTTCGGCAGCAGGCCGAGGGCCGCGATGATGGCGGCGAACAAAGCGATGCGAACGAGGCTGCGGGTGGTCATGTATGCTTTCCTGGTTTCCTGTCCGGGGACGTGGATGGGTCGAAGCCCCTGGCTTCGAGGGCTTCGGCGATTTGGTCGGCCATGCGCATGGCCTCTCCGACGAACGGCGCGAGCAGGCGGATGGACACCGGCCGGCTCGTCCTTGCGCGCCAGGCCTCCTCCCGCTGGCTCCACGCTTCCAGCAGGACCGGAACGAACCGCAGGAGGAGGGCGATGGCCAGGGCGGGGGCCCGGGGACTGACGCCCCCGTATGCCAGAGGCTTGAACGCCGGTTCAACCGCCGCCATCAGATCCTGCATCGTCGTGGTGAGCGTGACGAGATTGGCCGCCGCGACCATGAGGAGGATGCGGAGAACGGCCGCCGCGGCGCTCGGCCAGGTCTCCACCCAGCCCTGGATCAGCGCGATCACGATCAGGAACGGGAGCAGCGGCTTGAGCAGGGCGAGGCGCCTGAAGACCTCCCGCCCGAGACTTGCGTAAACCAGCAGCAGGGCTCCGAAGCTAAGAGCAAGCCAGCGCCAATCGGATACGGGGAGGACCGCGAGGCTTAAAATGGCGATCGCAACGAGCTTGAGCCCTGCGGGCGCGCGATGCAGCCAAGTGCGGCGGGAGACATAGGTGGAGATCACGACATGACCTCCGGCCGTGCGCGCGCAGCCGCCTCATAGGCGGGCAGGATCTCATCCGGCGGACCGTCCGCGTGGATCTGGCCGCCTTCGAGCCAGAGGATGCGGTCGAACCGCGCCAGGAAGTCGAAGTCGTGGCTCGCCATGACGAGAGGCTGAGGCAGGGCGTCGAGCTGGTCCGCGAAGGCAAGGCGCGTGCGCAGGTCCAGGCTGGCGAAGGGCTCGTCGAGCAGGATCAGGCCGGGCTCCATGGCGATGACGGAGATCAGGCAGACCAGCTGCTTCTGCCCTTCAGACAGCTCCTGGATTCCCCGTTCCAGCCAGTCGTCCTTTCCATAGCGGGACAGCCAGGAGAGCGCCTCGCGCCGCGCGTCCCGGCGCGTGCGTCCCTGCTGCTCGAAGCCGAACGCGATTTCCTCGCCAACGGTCGGAAAGATGATCTGCCGGTCGGGATCCTGAAACAGAAATCCGACGCGGGACGGGATCTTCTTTCGGTCGGACCCGGTGCTGAGGCCCAATGTGGTCACGGTCCCTTTCGCGGGTTGCGCCAATCCATGGATCAGCCGCAGCAGGGTGCTCTTTCCCGACCCGTTCGAGCCGATCAGGCCCACGCGCCGCTCCTTCAGCGTCAGCGACAGATCGGACATGACGACCCGTTCGCCATGAGCGAAGCTCACCTGATCGAGAATGACATGAGGGGACGAGGTCACGAACGAAGAGATCCTTTGGTGCCGGCCGTTGCTTCAGCCATCCATCACCTTAGCCCGTCGCATACAGTCTTTCGGTCTGGCAAGAGCCGGGACGGGCCCGGAGCGATCTGCCGCGGAACCGCTTCGACCGCGACGCCCGTTTCCGTCGGCCAGGCATGGACTTATCCAGAACCTTGCCGTCTCCCCCGCGTAGACGCCCCAAAGATATTCGCTAAAGCATCGGCCCCAAAAGTGGATTTGCACTTTTGGGGCAGATCCGATGCATTCTCCTTGGGAGAGAGCATCGTTCGACACGGAAAACCGGATCCACTTTTCCGCACGATGCTCTAGAGTGGCGCCGAACCGTATTGCTGCGGTTGTGCTTCAGAAGGGAAAAGATGTCCATGAAACTGACCCGTCGCGATCTGGCCAAGCTCGGTCTTGGCGTCGGCGCCGCCGCCGCTCTGGGCCGCAACGCCTTTGCGCAGGCCCCGGCCTTCTTTCGTATCGGCACTGGCGGCACCGCTGGGACCTATTATCCCATCGGCGGCCTGATCGCGAACGCCGTTTCGAACCCGCCGCAGCTCGTCGTGACGGCTCAGGCCGCGAACGGCTCCGTGGCCAACATCAATTCCATCGTCTCGGGCGCTCTCGAGTCCGGCTTCAGCCAAGCCGACGTGGCCGCCTGGGCCTATTCGGGCACGGGCCTGTTCGAGGGCAAGGGGAAGATGGAGGATCTGCGCCTCATCGCCACCCTGTATCCCGAGAGCATCCACCTGGTCGCCGCCAAGTCCGCCAACATCAAGTCCGTGTCGGACCTGAAGGGCAAGCGCGTCTCGCTCGACGAGCCGGGCTCGGGAACCCTGGTCGACGCCCGCATCATCATGAACGGCTGGGGCATCAAGGAAAGCGACGTGAAGGCGGACTTCCTGAAGCCGAACCAGGCGGCCGAGCGCATGCGCGACGGCGGCCTCGACGCCTTCTTCTTCGTCGGCGGCTATCCGACCAGCGCGATCACGGAACTCGCGGCCACCGGCGGCGGCATCGAGATCGTGCCTCTGTCCGGGCCTGAGGCCGACGCCATTCGCAAGCAATACAGCTTCTTCGCCGCCGACGAGATCCCGGCCGGGACCTACAAGGATGTCGGCGCCGTGAAGACGCTCGCCGTCGGCGCGCAGTGGGTCACCTCGGCGAAGGTGCCGGATGCGGTCGTCTACGAGATCACGAAAGGCCTCTGGAGCGACAAGGCCCGCGCGGCTCTCGATGCGGGCCATGCCAAGGGCAAGATGATCCGCAAGGAGAACGCCCTGGCCGGTGCCGGCCTTCCGGTTCACGCCGGCGCGGAGCGCTTCTACAAGGAAGCCGGCCTGCTCAAGGGCTAAAGCCCACAAGGCTTTCGAAAAGGACCTCCCGCGTCGCGAGGCGCGGGAGGTCTTGTTTCGGGAGATCTTGTTTCAAGACGCTTGCGCGCCGCGGCCGTTTCGGCCAAGAGGCGCTCGAACCTACCGTCAGTTCTGAAGAGCGGCGCCCGTGATGACGCGAAGGCCGCCTGCATATGGGAACCGCCATGTCCGCACCAGACACGTCCGCCCTGATCGAGAACCGCAGCCTCGAGGAGAAATTCGATCCCGAGATGCGTTTCCGTCCTTTGCTGCCGGGAACCGCCTGGCTGGTGGCGGGGCTCCTGCTGACGCTCTCCCTGTTCCACTACTACACGGCGGGATTCGGCCTGCTGCGCGAGGCGACTCATCGCGGCGTTCACATGGCCTTCGTGCTGGGCCTCATCTTCCTCGTGTTCACCGCCTTCAAGACCGATCAGGACCGGCTCGTTCCGTCGAGCCTGTGGCGGCCGGGGGGCATCGCTCTCATCGACTGGGCCTTTGCCGCCGCCGTCGCGGTGGCGAGCCTCTACGTCCCGTGGATCTTCAGCGAGCTTGCCTTCCGCATCGGCAATCCCTCGACGACGGATGTCGCGATGGGGACGATCCTGATCGTTCTGCTGCTCGAAGCGACGCGCCGCTCGGTCGGCTGGCCGCTTCCCGTCATCGGCATCGGCATGATGCTCTACGCCTATTTCGGGCCGTCCATGCCCGGTATCCTGCAGCATCCCGGGGCGTCGTGGTCGAACATCGTCAACCACCTGTACCTCACGAGCCAGGGCATCTACGGCATCGCGCTCGGCGTGGTGGCGACCTATGTGTTCCATTACGTGCTCTTCGGCGTGCTGGCGACGCGCGTGGGTCTCGGAAAGCTCTTCATCGATCTCGCAACCTGCCTCGCGGGCCGCTATGCGGGCGGCCCCGCGAAGGTGTCGATCTTCGGTTCGGCCCTGTTCGGCATGATCTCGGGCTCGTCCATCGCCAACACGGTGACCGTCGGCTCGCTGACGATCCCCGCCATGATCCGCGTCGGCTACAAGCGCCATTTCGCGGCGGCGGTCGAGTCCGCCGCATCGACGGGCGGGCAGATCACGCCGCCAATCATGGGCGCGGCCGCCTTCCTCATGGTCGAGTTCCTGAACGTCTCGTATCAGACCGTCATTCTCGCGGCGCTCGTTCCCGCCTGCATGCACTTCTTCGGCGTCTTCATGCAGGTGCACCTGGAGGCGAAGCGCGCGGGCCTGCGCGGGCTGCCGGCGGAGGAGCTTCCGAACGCCGCCAAGGTGATCCGCGAGGGCTGGCAGACGATCATGCCGCTCGCCGTTCTGCTGATGGTGCTGTTCTCGGGCTTCACGCCCTATCTCGCCGCGTTCTGGGGCATCACCGCCTGCATCGTGGTCGGCGTCAGCCGCATTCCCGCCGTGACGCTCGGCTTCCTCGCGGCCGTCGCGATCGGCATCGCGTCCGGGCTCATCACCCAGCTCGTCTTCGTGCTCCCGGTTCTTCTGCTGGTCCTGGGCCTGATGATCTACGCCTATGTCACGAGCGACGCGGGCAAGGCGAAGGTGATCGATCTCATCGACGCCTTCGTGGTCGGCGCGAAATACGCCATCAGCGTGGGCACCGCGGCGGCCACCGTCGGCATCATCGTGGGCATCGTGACGCTCACCGGCGTGGGCTTCAAGATCTCGTTCATCGTGACCTCGTTCGCCGCGCAGATGGCGCAGACCATGAGCGAGATCCTGCCCGTGTGGCTCATGGACGTGAAGAGCATGACGCTGTTCTTCACGCTGCTGATGACGGCGGTCGTCTGCATCCTTCTCGGCTGCGGCGTTCCGACGACGGCGAACTACATCATCATGGTGACGGTGGCGGCTCCCGCTCTCGGCCTGCTCGGCGTGATTCCGATCGTGGCGCATTTCTTCGTGTTCTATTACGGAGTGCTCGCCGACATCACGCCGCCCGTGGCGCTCGCGGCCTATGCGGGCGCGAGCATGGCGGGCGCGGATCCGTTCAAGACCGGCAACACCGCGTTCCGCCTCGGCCTCGGCAAGGCCCTGGTGCCATTCGTGTTCGTCTACGGCCCGGCCATGCTGCTGGTGACGCCCGACTTCACCTGGGCGAGCTTCTTCATGGTGACCGCGGGCGCCATGGTCGGCATCCTGTGCCTGTCGGCAGCCTTCGCCGGCTACGCGCTGACGGAGATGCGGGCCTGGGAGCGCTGGCTCATCGGCTTCGCCTCCCTGCCGATCATCGCGCCCGATCTGAAAACCACCCTTGCCGGTCTCGTGATCGCCAGCCCGGTCCTCGCGTCCCAGCTTCTCAAAGCCCGCGCGCAGACGGCCTCCGCGCCGGCCTGAGGGGCGCGACAGGATCCATTCCGCCCATCGTCTGTTGTTCCTGCGGGGCTCCATTCAGGGATCTCCGCAGGGACACGCGATGGAGTTCGTATCCGGCTTTCAGATCAACCCAGCGGAGGGCGAGCGCCCCGGCGCCTTCGCCGCGTTTCCCTATGACCGCGATCTCGTGCGCCGGTTTCGCGAGGCGTTTCCCCGCGCGCGCTGGCGGGGGGAGGAGCAGGGCTGGTTCGTGCCGGGCACCACGGCCGTGCAGCGGCTCAATGCCTGGATGGCCCAGGAACTCGCGAATCTCGACCGCCACGCGGACGCGAAGGGGCGCGACGCCTATCTCTTCGATCCCCTGGAGAGCCCATACCTGACCATCGGCGAGGATCTGCGGATCCGGACGCCGTACTCGCGGACCGTCGTCGAGACGCTGCGCTCCATTCCCTGGGCCCATTGGAACCCGGAGGACAAGATCTGGCACGTGCCGTTCCGCTCCTACGAGGATCTGCGGCTGAAATGGCCCGTGATCGAGGAGGCGGCCCGGCGTAACGAACCGGCCGAGAGGCAACGGCGACGCGCGGAGCAGAGGCAGAGCGGCGCGGCCCAGGTCAGCCCCGTCCAGGCGGAACGCCGCCGCAGGCGCCTGCCGGTTCCGGGGGACGATCTCCCGCCCGTCGAAACGCCCCTCATGACGATCCCCTGGGGCCTGGTGGTGTTCGAGGAGATCGACGACCATGTGATCGGGGAAGCGCTGGACGCCAGCGTCTATCCCCGCGCGGCGGCGGATCCGGGGCGCCATGTCTGGGCGCATTGGAGGATGCCTGCCCTGCAGGAGGTCTACCGGGCGCGGCCCGCCCGCGAGACGGAGGAGCATTCCTTGCGGGAGAGCAGGGGTTGGTGGTGGCCGAGCCGGGACGAGCTTCAGGAACGGGCGCGCCAGCTCAGGCAGATCGAGCGCGCGCAGCGCGCCCGCCATGCGGGGCACAACGATGCCGCCGGTCCCAAGGGGTGATGATGGTTCGGCTGTTCTTCGCTCGTCGGGGGAAGCGCCATGCGAACTCTCCTCCCCCTTGTGGGGAGGAGTGGGAGGTGGGGGTGTGAGTGCCAAGACCTCAGAACGTGGCGCTCACACCCCCACCCTTAATCCCTCCCCACAAGGGGGAGGGAAACATGCGCTTCACGGATGCTGCGTGGCGCTTCGACTTGCCGCTCCTTCGATGTCTCCCATCGCAGCTCGGGTGCTGACGGCCTGGGTCCGAAGAAGCCGTTCGATCAGAACGGGATGTCGTCGTCGAAATCGCTGCGGCGGGAGCCTGCCGGCTCGGGGCGGCGTTCCATGGGGGAGGAGCGGCCGAAATCGCCACCACGGCTGATCTGGCCCGGCTCCTCGTCGCCATATTCCGACGCGCCGCCGCCGCCCGAACGCCCGTCCAGGATCGTCAGCTCGCCGCGGAAGCGCTGCAGCACCACCTCGGTGGTGTACTTCTCCTGGCCCGACTGGTCGGTCCATTTGCGGGTCTGGAGCTGGCCCTCGACATAGACCTTGGAGCCCTTCTTGAGATACTGCTCGGCCACGCGCGCCAGGTTCTCGTTGAAGATCACCACCGAGTGCCACTCGGTCTTTTCCTTGCGCTCGCCGGTGGCCTTGTCCTTCCAGGTTTCCGAGGTCGCCAGGCGCAGGTTCACCACCGGCTCGCCGTTGTTCAGCCGCCGCACCTCCGGGTCACGCCCCAGATTGCCCACCAAGATCACCTTGTTCACACTGCCTGCCATCGGGCACTCTCCTGTCTCTCTCCCGAACACGGTCCGGGTCTGCTGCACTCTCCTGCCCATGAGGGGCATCACTGAATGTTCTATCTTTGTTCCGCTCAAAGTTCAAGGCCGAAGTTTGCGACGGTGACGGGGGAGGGCCGACCCTGGGGAGGAGGGGCCGATTGACTGTATGTGCGGCCAGACGATTGATCTGATGCCTCGGCACCCTCATCGTCAGGCCCGGCCTTGTGCCGGGCATCCATGTCTTGACCCAGTGAGGTTCCCAAGACGTGGATGGCCGTGACAAGCACGGCCATGACGGTAACGGCGTCGGCCTCGATAACCTCCTCGGTCATCACCGGCCTTCTGCCGGTGATCCCGATCCTGAATAACTCAGTGCTCTTCCTGGGGAGATGGCCGGGACAAGCCCGGCCATGACGAGAATGGGGTGATGAGGTGAGACACCATGGCCGGTCTCGTACCGGGCATTCATGTCTCGGCCCGGTGAGGATCTCAAGACGTGGATGGCTGCAACACGTGCGGCCGTGACAGGAGAGCGGGCGCCAGCGCCCATCGAAAGCAACGATTCTGACGGCGCGTAGCGGGAACAGCTACGCGCCCATGCGAAACGAGCGGCGATGGGGGGGCGCCGCTCTTGGGAAATGCGTCTTACTCTGCGGCCTGAAGATAGACCACATTGGACTGCTCGCTCTGCACCTCGCGAAGGGTGCGGGCCATATAGGTCAGCTGCTCGATGGCCTTGTCGAGATCGGCCTTCGTGCCTTGGCTGAGATCGTAAGCCTGGCGGCCGCGATAGAGGCGGTTGACCTGGCTTTCCAGATCGACGGCGGCTTCGCGGATGCGGTGGACGAGAGTGTCGGCGATGACGTTCGCGTTGCCGTCGACAACGCAGAAGCCGACATCGCTTGCACGGACCTTGGACATGGGCTGAACCTCTTCTTGTTGTTGTTTCTTTCTCAAGCAACGGCCTTGCCGCGGAACTCGCCGTAAAGGCCGAGGCGGCGCGCCAGGGAGTGTTTCGTCACCGGCCCGATCCCTGGAAGCGTGCTCAAGAAGCGCAGCTTGTCCGGGCTTTCGGCATAGTCTCGAAAGAGCCGGTCGCGGTCGTGCCAGATCCGGTCGATGGCGGCGGCCTTGGTCGGGTGGCGGAAGGCGACACGGGAGGTCGAGCCGCAGGAGAGCGCATGCATGCAGCGCTCGAACGTGCGGCGGCCGACGCCCGGCGTGACGCTCGCATGGCAGATGGCGGCGATCACGCTTTCGGCGAAGTCTTCCGCCGTCTCGGGCGCAGAGACATCCAGGCCGGACGCGCCGCTCTGCGCAGCGCTCCAGCCGAAGAAGGATCTCTCATCGTGCCCTAAATCTGGCATTCACGTCACCGTAGGTTCCAGGCTGCCTGAAGCAGCCGAACGAGTTTCGTTCCGGTCCTTCGGATTCGGTACGGCGCCTGCCATGCGAGAGCCGGAGCTTTCTCCATGGTGTAGCGTGCGGATCGGATACGCATTGTTGTCGAAAAGGGGCGCGCGCCTGTTTGATCGCGCATGCGCCAACTATCGTCAGGTTTGCGAAAACCCGTGTCCTGCAAGGCGTTTTCGGAAAAACCCGACTCCCAGTAGATGGGAATTCGATCGTTATTTCGCAAGATTGGAGCCATCGCCGGGGCAGGAATTCGCGGCTCACGCTCCACCTGCGGCCAAGCTGAAATCTCGCGGCGCGCGACCTTGAACGTCTGCGCGAGCGTGGCGTCCGTCTCCACATGGTAGACGGAGGCTGCACGGGAGAACGCCTCGGCGAAAGGCGTCATCGCGCACCACGTCTTTTCGGCCATGTGCAGCGGCCATGTCCACAGGCCGTCCTCGCGCCGCTGGCCGAGGCTCTCGCGCTCGATGAAATAGCCGGTCGTCTTGTGCTCGAGCCCATCCTCCGTCACGAGCCATTCCTGGTTCTCGAAGATCGGGCGAACATCCGTCATGGCGGTCATACCATCATCCTTCCGGCGCGGAGCCGCTCGGCTCCCGGGCATTTCGGCGCCCGGGCATCGCGCAGGAGACCCGCTCAAGCATCCCGCTCGGGAATCACTCTCGGGTTGATGCGCGAACAAACCAAGAACATAATGCCGGCCGACAGGGTGTCAAGCAAACTTCGTTGTGTGAGACTGTAATCTTGGAGTAACCGACATTATGTGGAGGTCTGGACGGCAGGATTGAAGAGATGGTCCTTAATCCAGAGCGAAATAAGGCGAAGAAGTTGCGACGAAATATCGCCGTTCTAAACTGAAGCTAGACCATTCACCTGCAACGGAGCCATTCTTCCATGACGAGCCTGACACGCCTGGAATCGGACAGCCTCAGGCGTCTCGAAGACCTGCGCAAGACCTTCGACAAGCTTCGCGCGGAGCGCATCCGCGCGGAAGGCGAGGTCGAGCGTCTGGCGCGCGATCTCGACGAGGCGAAGGCGCTCGCCAAGGCCGAGCTGGGCACCGACGACGAGGCCGAAATACGGGCGCTCATCGAAGCCGCCGCCGCGCACAATGCGAAGCTCGTCGAGGAGTTCGGCGCGGCCCTGCGCGAAGTCGAGACGCGTCTGCATGAGCTCGGAGAAGAGCGTTGATGGAGCGCTCCGTCGATCACGATCTGAGCCGTGCCGAGTCGTCCCTCGCGCGGCTCGAAGGGCGGCGCGACGCGATGGCGCTGCGCCTCGCCGAGCTGACGCGCGAGATCGAGCTGGCCAAGGGGCGGCTCGCGGTGAAGGACGAGGTGGAGGCCTTCATCGAGGCGGTGCACGGCAATGCCAGCCGCCGCAATCTCGCGGCCTTCGAGACCCTCTTGACCGCGCTCGTGCAGGAGGTGCTGCCGGGCGAAAAACCCGTGGCCCTGGAGCTTTCGACCGAGCGTGGCTTAGCCTCCCTCGACATCTGCGTCCGCCGCCCGGACGGAACGCTCGAGGACGTGCTCGAGGACAATGGCGGCGCGCTCACCAATGTGGTCGGCATGGCGCTGCGGCTCATCGCCGTGGTGAAGGCGGACGTGGCGCGCTTCCTCGCCCTCGACGAGGCGGATTGCTGGATCGCGCCCGATCGCGTGGCCTCGTTCTACAAGGTTCTGGAGGACGGGGCGGCGCGTCTGGGCGTGCAGTGTTTCGCCGTGTCCCACCACGATCTGTCCCAGTTCTCCGGCTCGTTTCATATCGCGCGCATCGTCGGGGAGCCGATCGGCGGCGTCGAGGTGCAATCGGCCGATTGCAGCGCGGCCTGGGACGACGCGCAGCCGGGGCTTCGCTTCATCCGCCTCGTCAACGTTCAGGCCTACAAGGATGCGACGCTCCACTTGAGCCCCGGCGTCAATGCGCTGATCGGGCCGAACAACCGCGGCAAGTCCACTTTCATCCGCGCTCTGCGCGCCGTGTTCTACGGCGAAGCCCGCGACAGCCTCGTCCGCGCCGGCGCGAGATCGGCAACCGTCGAGATCGGCGTCGCGGGCGGGCGCATGCTGCGCTTCACCCGCCAGCCGCGTCGTTCTCCGGTGAACGTCTGGTCCCTGCACGAAGCGGACGGATCGGTCGTGGAGGAGAAGGGCATGCGCTACGAGACCGGCGGGCGCAACGTGCCGGACTGGGTGGGCGATCTCATGCGCATCACCAAGGTGGAGGATCTCGACGTCCATATCGCGCACCAGAAATTTCCGGTGTTCCTGCTGGGCGAAAGCGCCTCCCGCCGTTCCGCCGTTCTCTCCATCGGGCAGGAGGCGAGCTATATCCGCGACATGCTGATGATCCATCGCGAGCGCTGCACCCGCGACAACGCGCTCGTCCGCAACGGCGAGCGGGAACTGGCCTCGCTGCAGGAGAGCCATGAACGCCTCGACGAGATCGGCGCTCTGAAGAATCGGCTGAGCGTCCTTCGCGAGCGGGCGCGGGAGATCGCGTCCGCGTCCGAGGCTCTTCGCAGGCAGCAGGAACACGCCGCACGGCTGGTTGGCCTTGCACGGCAGCTCCAAGTCGCTCGGGCGCGTCAGGCGGCGACCGATGCGCTGCCGCGGCCGGAACTGGTCGCCGATCTGACGCGGCGGGTCGAGCATGCGCGTGAGCGCGAGCGCATCGGCCGGCAGGTTCTTCATCTCGGCGGAGAGCTTGCGGCGGGCAGGGAGCGCCTTCATACGCTCCGCTCTCTGCCGGATGCGACGCCGGCTCTTGAAAGCACGTCTCATGCACAAGACATGGTGAAGCGCATCGCCGATCTTCGCAGCGCCGCAATGATCGCCAAGAGCCGCGTGGCGCAGATCGACGAGGGGCTGAAATCCGTCGAGGCCGAGATGGCGCGCTTCGTCGAGGAGACCGGTGGGCTCTGCCCGACCTGCGGGTCTCCCGTGAGCGCGGAGAACCTTCTGGACCACCACGCCCATTCGTCTCATTCCTCGCCGTCGGAGCGGCTGACCGCATGATCCTGTCCGGAACCCGTCTTTCGCCTCTTTCCTGCAACGGCCTTCTCGTGATCGGCGATCCTCACGTGGGATCGCGGCGCCCGGGTCGGCGCAAGGATGCGGTCTGGCCACAGGCGGTGCTCGCCAAGCTCGAGCGCTGCGTCGCCATCGCCAACGAGCGCGGCCTCGCGCCGGTGATCCTCGGCGATCTGTTCGACCGGCCCGTGGAGCCCGACGAGGCGCTGAAGAACCAGCTCATCCGCACGCTCAAGAGCTTTCGCCATCGTCCTCTGGTGAATGTCGGCAACCACGACATTCAGCACACGACGCTCACCGACGGCGACACGCTGGCGTTGCTCGGCATCTGCGACGTGGTGGACGTGGTGTCGGCCTCCGCGCCGGTGGCGGAGTTTCACATCGGAACGCGGAGGGTCGGCGTCGGCATGACGCCTTACGGGCAGGCGATTCCTGAGGATGTGCGCGGCTCCTTCTCGGGCGTCGATCTGCATGCCTGGTTCACGCATCACGACATCGCCTTCGACGGCGGCTATCCGGGCGCGGTGCCGCCCTTCGCGGTCGAAGGCTGCGACGTGCTCGTCAACGGGCACATCCACAAGACCCAGAAGGCCGTGATGGCCGGACGCACGCGCTGGCTCAATCCCGGCAACATCAATCGGCAGTCGGTGGATCTGGCGGACCACGTTCCGCGCGCCTGGATCCTGGATGCGAGTGGTGAGCTCGAGGCGCACGAACTGCCCCATGAGCGCAACGTGTTCGATCTCACGGGACGCATCGTGGACGCGGCCGATGGCGGCCTGGTGGCGCGCGCGGTGGAGAGCGCCTTCGTCACGCTGCTGCAGGCCGAATCCGCGACCGAACTGAAACGCAGCGGCGACGGCTCCATCGTACGCGACGAGATCGAGGCGAAGTTCGCGGAAGACGAGACGCCGGACGCCGTGCGCGCCATCGTGCGCTCGCTCCTGGGCGAGGCCGTGGAGCGGCACGCGGGCTCTTAAAACGCGAACGGATCCGCATAAGGCAGGCGTCGCCTGCGGACCGGCGTCTCGGGCAGGATCGGGCGGCTGATGTCGACGGCGATCAGGCCTTCGCAGGCCAGCGCCAGGACGGCGGCGACGCCGTCCTGGGTGTTCATGACGGCGCCCGCGCAATCCACCAGCCGCATCGTGCCGACCTCGTCGAGCTGATGCAGAATCCGGACCCGGTCTCCCGCGGTCACGGGCGTGCGCCTGCAGGCCGTGACGAGACGCACCGTCGTGAAGCGCGGCTCGGCGCGGATGCTCGCCGCGGTCTCGATGGAAAAGTGACGGCCGTCCTCGGCCGCGAGCCCGTGGATCGCCGCTGTCCGCAAAGGATGCGTGAGCAGGTCCTCATCGGTCAGCACGTCGACGAGACAGGCCTGACCGTCGCGCACGATCTCGAAATCGGCAATGTGCTCGATGGTGCGGTCCCCGATCGTGAACTCCGCGGAATCGGCCGGCGCGCGCAAGGTTTCAATGTCCGGGTCGAGTTCGCAGATCGCGAGAAAATCGGCGATGAGGCTGCTGCGGGTGAGCGGGACCGAAGGCTTCCTGGCGGCGCGGCGGGATCCCTGGCGCCGCTCCGAGCGGCGGTCGGACAGGTCGAGAAGCGCTGGCGCGGACATTCGGAGCCTCCAGGAACGAGAGATGGGGCAGGGGCGACGGTGAACCGTTGGTCGGAACGATGCCCGCTCTCAAAGAATGAACAAATAGTGAACATGCGTGTGCATGTCAAACGACAAGGGTGCGGCAAAGATCCTCGAAGACCATCAACGAAGCCCGCGCTCCAAAGAACGGTTGAGACACAATGACGCTGGCGTTAAGTAACTGCTAAATATGCATATTTATGCCCGGATCAGGGCTGGAAAAGTGGACCTGACGAGCGGAATTTGCTATAGAACAAACAAAGAACTCGCCGGGCTTTCGGAGAGAGCCGCCGAAGAGCGTGGAACCGATTTTGCGGGCAGTGAGAGATAGGATCGAGATGAATACAGCAGACAAGAAAATTGCCGAGGTGCTTGCAAAATTCGATGAGCCGATGGCCGGCAACGTCTGGCGCGTCCAGGGCACGGCGGTGATCTATCACAAGACCCTCGAGCGCATCGCCGCTCAGGCCAAGATCAACTTCGACGAGCCGAAGATCATCCGCGCCGAGCGCGACGAGGCCGTCATCCAGGTGACGGGCCGCATGGGCGAACGTGTGGAATGGTCGATCGGCGAGGCCTTGGTCGGCGTGAACTATCGCGTCTCCGGCAAGCAGGCGGCCTATGTCTACGCCATGGCCGAGAAGCGCGCGAAGGACCGCGTCATCCTCAAGCTCATCGAGCTTCACGGCTTCGTCTATTCTGAGGAAGAGGCCGACGAGTTCAAGCAGAGCCGTCCCGGCTATGCCGAGCAGCCCGTCGAGGTCGAGCGCACCGAGACCGAGAAGACGAAGGTCGAGGTGACGGCCGATGGCCGCAGCGAAGAGGAGCTGAAGCAGAAGATCAAAAAGGCGAAGACCATCAACGCCGTCACGGATCTCATGCTCCATGCCGACACGCAGAAGCTGCTCACGGCCCTGCCGGAAGGCATTCGCGACGAGATCCGCGATTTCGCCAAGGCGCGCCTCGTGGAACTCGGCTGGCCGACCAAGAAGGCGGCAGCGGCTTAAAAAGTCCCATTTCGGCGAGGCGGCATCAACCGCCTCGTTTTTTGTGCGAATCCTTCCTATGATGCGCCGTCCTGACGAGAGAGGGCGGAGCCCGCATGAGCATCGGCACTGAGCAACCCACCACCTCCGAGCGGCGTACGGGCCTCGCGCTCGTTGCGGCGGCGATCCTGTGCCTCGCCGCGTCCGGTGGCCTGCTCTGGTGGCGTTATGGCGGCGCCATCTTCAACGACATGGTCTCGTCTGCCCTGGCTTGGTGCTTCTGAAGCGCACCGGAGCGCGACGTGCGGGCGAGGCCGTGGCTCGTCTTGTTCCACCGGAAGGGCGCCGTGACGAGTTCCCATAGGCCGCGCCAGGCGGCGAGGCTGACAAGGCCGTAATAGACCGGCAGCAGAGCGACCCAGGGCAGAAGCCGCCACAGGCCGCGTCGGTGCAGCGCCACGAGGGCCGGAATGACAATCGAGGCCAGCCCTGAGACGAACAGGGTCAGGCTTCCGGCATGCCAGATTCCCTCCCAGGGCGAATGCGGCCCGTCAGACAGCCACAAAACGATGAAGAGCCCCGTGCAGAAGGGATAGGCGAGAGCGCTCAGCACCGCCCCGGCGGTCAGCGCCATGCCGGCGTAGAAACGCCAGAAGCCGAACTGGAAACAGCCTGAGGCGGGACTGCGGGAATGGGTAATCGCGGTCTGCAGAAAGCCTTTCATCCAGCGGGTGCGCTGCCGAAGCCAGGCGGGCAGGGTGATCGGCGCCTCTTCGAGGGTCGAGGAGGGGAGGTCGGCGACGCGATATCCCAGCCGCGCCAGGCGGAGGCCCAGATCGGCGTCTTCCGTGACGTTCCAGGCGTCCCATCCCTGAACGCGCTTGAGAATTGCCGTGCGAAAGTGGTTGGAGGTGCCGCCAAGCGGGATTGGGCTCCCGATCTCCGCCAGCCCCGGATTCAACACGTCGAACAAAGCGGCGTATTCGATCGTGAAAAGGCGCGTCAGCCATGAATCGTCCGTGTTGTCGATGGTCAGCCGCGCCTGAAGGCATGCCACATCGGCCGGCATCCGCGAGAAGGTCGAAACGGCCAGCCGCAACTGATCGCGATCGGGTATATCTTC
The DNA here is from genome assembly GCF_055792805.1 of Microvirga sp. HS2. Lineage (NCBI taxonomy): Bacteria > Pseudomonadati > Pseudomonadota > Alphaproteobacteria > Hyphomicrobiales > Methylobacteriaceae > Microvirga > Microvirga sp. HS2. Next base: position 77,098 of record NZ_JBVVAJ010000015.1, on the reverse strand, counting down.
CGCATCGTAAACGACTGTGAAGCGACCGCGGGCGAGCGGCAGGGCCACATTGAGCGCCCGCGGCTTCGTGCGAGGCTCGCCAGGCGGCGCCACGATGATTTCGACGTTCCCGGGCCGGGCGACGGAGCCGAGGGCCGCCATGGTCTCGTGATCGTCTGCCTCGAGCACGAGCTTGATGTCGAGCTTGGCGGCGGGATAATCGCGGCCTTATGTATCAAGCGCACCAAGGCGCATCGTAGATGATGGCATCTGTCTGCGTTAGAATAGACAAATGGCAGACCCACAGATCGTCAACACACTGCGGACCAAACGCGAGCAGATCGAGCGCGTGATCGCGCACCTTGAAGAGAAACTGAAGGAGGCTCGTCTCGACCTGATCCATGTGAACGCCACCCTGCGGCTGTTCGAGATCGGTCCCGACCCCAAATTGCAGTTTCCGGCCCATGTGGACCTGAACAGGCTGTTCAAGCGGGGTGAGATGGTCGCGCTGTGCAAAGAGGCGCTGGCGGCCTCCGCAGAGCCCCTGACGACGCGAGAACTAGCCGCCTACGTGGTAAAGGCCAAGGGATGGGATCAGGAGGACAAGGTCCTGCGTTCCGCTATCGCCTATCGCATTGTGCAGGCGCTTAGATTACAGGCGAAGCGCAATCGGATTCAGAGTGTTGGGATGCGAGCAGGGGTGCGGGTGTGGAGTCCGGCCCCATGAAGAGGCCGAACCACCATGTCAAAGTTTGAAGTCGGAGATGAAGCGATAGGTCTTCTTTGGGATCGGCTTGCCGCTGACCTTCAAGAATTTGCTCCCTCGGGCCACTCGGCTCATGCTTTCCTGAAGGTGGCGCGCAGTCGTTTCCTGCACATGATCCGCGACTTCCCGCATGATGTTTTTGAGTGTGTCACTGCGCCCGCAGCGGGGGCAGGCGCACACGTCGTTGTCCTTCGCATTAGCGGGGCCTTCAAGCGGGACCTTGCACGAGCCGCAAAGGACTTTCACGGTACTCGTACCCATTAGGCAGCCCTCCGCTGGAGAGCAGCCTCACGACTTCCAGGGTGCCTTTGTCCCTTAAGAACTTCGTTCACCCGTCCCGGATTGACGTCGAAGCTGGCTGCAATGCGGTGCTGGAACTCGCCCTTCCAGCGGCGCAGCCATATTTCGACGGCATCATCAAAGGTCAGTTGGCGAGAACGTCCGTAGGCTTTATCCGTCATATAAAGGATCCTTTATGTGGACCCTAAGAAGACTTGACAGAAAGCCGCGCTCGCGTATCTTCGCGAGTGTCAACACGACATTCCGCAAGCTTCTTAGGGCATTTGCGGTTTTGGAAAGCCGAGGGTTCCAGCCTCGGCTTTTTCCATTTCTGGAGGCAAGAATCTTGTCTCCGGCGTGTAAACTAACGAAGTCAGCCGCCAAGTCAATATGGTTACGCTATGGTTACGCCCGATTTTGGCTTAGGAGGCTCGTACAGAGGCATTTAAGGGGTACAAAGTGTACCCCCCTTGCAAGCTACAATCTGCTCGTCAGCAGCCCTTAAAATCGATCTTTGAACAAACTCAGAACAGTCGTTTTACCGCTGCCAATAACCCTTCCAAGTCCGACTGACAGGGCTGGCAAGCGCCAGAAGCAGCGTCTGAGAGAAGGCTGTGCCGTTGGAGTTGCGGCGGTGATCTTCCTTCCAAGCCGCCTCATTCGCGTACTGGTACAGGTAGCGCGGGGAGACGTGGTGATGCTGCCCGCTTACCATCCGGCGAAGGCGGGCGAAGTAGCTTTCCACCCAGTTCGTGTGATCGTCCCCTTCGGCATAGGACATTGAGTGATTGATCCGGCCCGTATTGGGGAAGATGGCCTCCAACTCGTCCCAATGAGTGGCCTCGTCTGCGAACACTGATGCATCCGGCGCGACATGCCTACGGGCAATCTCCACCCCTTCGGCCTCACGCTTGACCACGAAGGTCAGGGTGCGCCCTCTGCGCTCCCGAAGGGCGACCACGACACGACGCTTGCCGGTCTGGTTCTCAGACAGGCGGCGGTCACGGCGGTCTTCCTTGCGGTTCTCAGGGCGAACGTGGCCGCCAAAGTAAGCGCCGTCGATCTCCACCTCGCCACGGAGGCCGATCCCCCGCATTTCAGCCGCAAGGGCCTCCCGCAGCTTGTGGGCCAGAACAAAGGCCGTCTTGTACTGGCAGCGCAGATCGCGGGAAAGCTGGAGGGCGGAAAGGCCCTTCACGGCATTCACGAAGATGGCAATCGCGCCAAGCAGATCGGTGAAAGCCATCTTGCGCGAGGCAAAGATCGTCCCGCTCGTCACCGAGAACTGGTGATAGCAAGCCTTACACTTGAAGCGGCGGCGGGTAGCAATGTCGTAAGCCTCAACGCAGCCGCAACGGGGGCAGACAGGCTCGCCATTGGTTTCCGGCCAGCGCATCCGGCAGAACGTGGCGTAAGCCTTCTCCTCGCCACCCTTGTAGATCTCCTTCAGGGAGAGGGTGCGGGCCTTTGCCGAGAGGAGGAAGTGTTGGGCCATTGCCATCATTTCCGATACGTCTGCATCGTATTTAATGGCATATCAACATCGTTGTCAATGGCAATTGCATCGCATATGATGACATAAAGCATCAGGAGCAATGACAGTGGCAGAAGCGGAAGAGGCGTGGGACGCCAAGGCTAAGGGATTGCTCAAGGCGGAGTTGAAGCGCCGGAACGTCACCTACGGCCAGTTGGTCGAGAAGCTGGCCGCGATTGGCGTGAAGGAAACAGAGCCGAACATCCGCAACAAGCTGGCACGGGGCAAGTTTACCGCCGTGTTCTTACTGCAGGTGCTCTCCGCTATTGGCGCGAAGGAAGTACGCTTGGATTAGCGGGGAAGGTCGTGCGCCTTATGCTTAAAATAGGCGAACACATCTCTGCGTACATTAAGGTATCTGTCGTGTGAGATACATACGTGCTTGTAGCGCCTATAGTTCTCGCCGTCGTCTGCGAGGATATGGGGTGGTGCAGTGCGCTTCTCTGATTCATATTGGTAGTGCTTAACCTCAATCAGGTCCTGGTGCTCGTTCTTCCACCACATCGCCATAAGTCCATTAATCTCGCTGAGATAGTGCCCCCACAAGTTATGATCGGTCGACCAAGTGGCACCATTCTCATAAGCCAGTGCTGAGATTAACTTGTCGCCCAACTTCATCGCCTCGGAATCCGCTTTCTGCAAGATTTCTAAGGCATCGCGGGCACGTAGAGAGGTCAGCATAGCCTCGTTGAACTGATCTTGGCTTAGCTTGCGCTGATCCATTGTATGGGTAAGGCCGTCAACTGCACTCTTTATCGAACCTTGCGCAGCATCAATCATCGCTTCGATGGCATCCAGGCGGGTTTCAAACGTCTTCCCGCCAGACAAAGTACCGACAGCTTTGGGCCGAAGACTTTCATCGATCTTCGCCAAGCGGTCCTTTAGAACTAAAAATTCTGCCCTTAAATCCTCGAAAGCCTGGTTCTTTGTCCACTCGGACGCATCCAGGGCCTGGGATAGCCCGTCGAGCCGTTTCTGGAATTCCTCTATCTGGCCGGAAATGCCAGCCTGCCCTTCAAAGAGAGACGCTTCCTTAGAAGGGGCATTGAGGCCGAAAGGCGAGGCAGGGAGCGGGTTGAATTGCCTCCACGCAATCAACCCTGCCGCTATGGTCAGGACCACGAAGCAGCCAAGAACAACGCCTGCGATAACAATACCTCCCCAGCCATAGCGGGCTATAGGCTCGAATGCGCTTGCAGCCCAAGTCATGAGCGTAGCCACCAAGCCGCCTGGACCGAATACTCCGGCCCAATAGCCGATACGGTCAACGGAACGATCAGTTTTGTGGAAGAAGCGCCAGCGAGCCATGCTTGCCAGCTAACACTATTGCCTGGATTTTGTGTAGTCTTCACCGAATAGTCTCCTATCCGGCCTTTGGAGGATTCACACCCTTTTGGTGCATTTGCTCCATAAGGCCGGATAATCGATCCGGTCGAGGGCTACGATCAGGCGCGAGACGACATGTTCTTCCCGATAAAGCGCGGCGATGATCGTGTAGACCGGGAGGGACGCATCATCGGCCCGACGGTGGGTCTCCGGCGGCGTCGGGGGATTGCTCAGAAGCGCAGACGCCAATCGCAGCACAATGACGCAGAGAAACAACGGGCTCGCAAGGGCGGAGACCAGGGCGATCGTCGGGCCGGGACTGACGACGATCCAGAACGACGCAAGCCATGCGACGAAGGCGATCGCCGCGATCTGGAGAATGCCCGCGCCGCTGTAGCTCGACAGGCCGGGTGCGGCATGGGGCAGGGCGAGGGCTGCCCGATATGCAATCAGGCGGCTGTGAGTGCGCAGGACGGCTCTCCTCAGCCGCGACGGCGTCGTGATGGCCAGGCCGCGTCCGGGCCGGGGTGTGCCTAGGAGCCGGGCGAGCATTCGGCCCTGCGGGGCGATCACGAAGCCGCCTCCGGCCAGGGGAGCAAGCCCGGTCAGAACGCTCTCAGGGTAGCGGGTGCCAGGAGACACCCGAGGGGAGGAGAGGAAGGGCAGGCGCAGCTCGGCGGCGAGCGCCCGATAGAAATAGACCTCCTCGATCAAGCCATGCTTGAGAAGCGCTTCGTCGGCCGTCACCCCGGTCAGTTCGGCGATCATGGCCGCGTCGCGCAGGGTCTCCGGCCGTAAGCCGTGATGGGCCAAGAAGCCGATCTCGACCGGAAGTGCGGTTGACTGTCGGGCTTGCTCCGCTAGACCCTGCCTCATGGGCCCGGCACGCTCCCGGGGCGTGTGTGTGGACAATGCAGAGCAACCGGCAAGAGAGTACCGTCTTCAAGATGAGTTATATTGTGTCATTGGTCGCCTGCTTTGCACGCAAGATCAAGCCTTCCGCTTCGGTATGGGGGGCAGTCGCCCTTCTGGCGTGGAGCGGCGCGGTTCAGGCTCAGGCGGTCGTAGTGCCCAATTTCTGGGATCCGAAGTCGCAGCTCGAACGCCCGGACATTCCCGCGACGCGCACAATCCGCTTCCTCGTCGACGACGATTTCCCGCCCCTGCATTTCCCCGGTCTCGACGGCACGCCCACGGGCTTTTCGGTCGAGCTCGCCCGGGCGGCCTGCGAGAGGCTGGGCCTGACATGCACCGTGCAGGTCCGCCGCTTCGACACCCTTCTCGATGCCTTGGCCGAGAAGCAGGGGGATGTGGTCGCCGCGGCGATTCCGGTCACCACCGACCTGCGCCGGCGCTTCGCGGTCACGGCCCCTTATTTCAAGATTCCCGCACGGCTCGTCACGAAGGCTGGCCGGATCAAGGATCTCCCGGCGTTCTCGCCCAAGGTCCTCCAGGGCAAGACCATCGGTGTCGTCGAGGGCACGGCGCATGAGGCGTTCGCCAGGTCCTTCATGCAGGCCTCCACCCTCAAGCCCTTTCCGGAGCTCACGGCGGCCGAGGCGGAGCTCAAGGCCGGTACGATCGATTACGTCTTTGCGGATGGGCTCGGCCTCGCCCTCTGGATCGGCGGCGAGGATGCGGGCGGATGCTGCGTCTTTGCGGGTGGGCCTTATCTCGAGAGCCGGTTCTTCGGGGAGGGGATCGGATTCGTGCTGCGCAACGAGGACGACAATGTGCGCCGTGCTCTCGACTTTGCGCTGCAGCAGCTCTGGAAAGAGGGCAAATACGCCGAGCTTTACCTGCGGTTCTTCCCGATCAGCCCGTTTTGAGGGCTCGATAGCGTCCGTTCGGCGCGCCGGGAGGCGGCAAACCGCGTCAAGCCGCATTGACCCGTAAGAGCCTCGCCCCTAGTGTGCCGCGCTTCCGGAAGCATCTTTCCCGAAGCACAGGACCATGTCTCGACCCATCAATCTCGCTCCCGCCCTTATTGAAGCCGCTCAGACCGCGACCGCCTGGCCTTTCGAGGAGGCCCGCAAGCTCGTGGAGCGTCTTAAACGGACGGGCAAGAAGGAGGCTCTGTTCGAGACCGGCTATGGCCCATCGGGTCTGCCGCATATCGGCACATTCGGTGAAGTGGCCCGCACCAGCATGGTGCGCCATGCCTTCCGTGTGCTGACGGAGGACGCCGTTCCCACCCGTCTGGTCGCGTTCTCGGACGACATGGACGGCCTGCGCAAGGTGCCGGACAACATTCCGAACAAGGAGCTGGTGGCCTCCGCCCTCGGGAAGCCACTGACCCAGGTGCCGGACCCGTTCGGCACGCACGAGAGCTTCGCTCATCACAACAACGCGCGTCTGCGCGAATTCCTCGACGCCTTCGGTTTCGACTATGAGTTCAAGTCGGCGACCGAATGCTACAAGGCGGGCGTTTTCGACAAGACGCTGCTCACGGTGCTCGAACGCTACGACGCGGTGATGGCGATCATGCTGCCGTCGCTGCGGGAAGAACGTCAGCAGTCCTATTCGCCGTTCCTGCCGATCCATCCGAAAACCGGCATCGTGATGCAGGTGGCGATCGACGAGCGCAAGCTCGACGCCGGTACCATCGTCTGGCGCGATCCGGAGACGGGCGAGCGTTTCGAGACGCCGGTCACCGGCGGACACGCCAAGCTGCAGTGGAAGCCCGATTGGGCCATGCGCTGGGTGGCGCTCGGCGTCGATTACGAGATGGCCGGCAAGGATCTCATCGACAGCGTGAAGCTCTCGGGCGAGATCGCCAAGGCGCTCGGCGGCCTGCCGCCGGAGGGGTTCAACTACGAGCTCTTCCTCGATGAGAAGGGCCAGAAGATCTCGAAGTCCAAGGGCAATGGCCTCACCATCGACGAGTGGTTGACCTATGGTACGCCGGATTCTCTCGCGCTCTTCATGTTCAACAAGCCGCGCGAGGCGAAGAAGCTCTATTTCGACGTCATCCCGCGCCAGGTGGACGATTATCTGACCTTCCTGGAGAAGTATCCGGGGCAGGATGCCAAGGCACGCCTGATGAATCCCGTCTGGCACCTCCATGCGGGCGAGCCGCCTGCGCCGGAGCTCGTTTCGTCCGGTGGGGGCAATCAGCCCGGCACGACGATCTCGTTCTCCATGCTGCTCAACCTCGTTGCGGTCGCGAATTCGGAAGACCCGTTGGTGCTCTGGGGCTTCATCCGCCGCTATGCACCGGGCGTGTCGCCCGAGACGCATCCGCGCCTCGACAGCCTCGTGAAGCGCGCCGTGCGCTATTTCGAGGATTTCGTGAAGCCGCAGAAGGCCTATCGCCTGGCGGACGAGGTGGAGGCTGCTTCACTGCAGTGTCTGAGCGACGTGCTGGCTTCGTTCGAGAGCGGCGAGCGCCCTGCGACCGCAGAGGCGATCCAGGAGGAAATCTACAACGTCGGCCGTGCGGAGCCGCGCTACCAGGATCTCAAGGCCAAGGGCGCGACACCCGAGCGTCCGGGCGTCTCCATCGAGTGGTTCAATACGATCTATCAGGTCCTGCTCGGCGAGCCCCGCGGTCCCCGCTTCGGCTCGTTCGTCGCGCTCTATGGGGTGAAGGAAACCCGTGCGCTCATCGCGAAGGCGCTGGCCGGAGACCTCGTGCGCGAGCATGAGGCCTTCCTGAAATCGCGCGCGACCTAGAGCATCGGACCCAAAAGTGGTTTCCACTTTTGGGATCCATTCGATGCTCCACTCTTTAGATCAGCGCATCGTTGGTGCGGAGAACCGGATCCACTTTCGGGATCCATCCGATCTCTGGCCGGACCCTATTGCCGCGCCCACATGATGCGAGCGATCCAGGCGATTTCCTCAGCGGGAATCGCCCGGCCTTCGCTCTCCCTGGTCAGGGCCGCCAGCTCCAGGGTCTTGGCCGAGCGGCGCTTCAGTTCCTGTGCGAGAATCTCGCCCCCCGTCGTGCAGACGACCACGCGATCACCCTTGCGGGGGCTCGCGGTCGGGGACACGATGAGCACGTCGCCATCCCGATAGAGGGGCGCCATCGAGTCGCCGGTCACCTCCAGGGCAAAGACCTTCTCCTGTCCGAAATCGGGAAACTCGATCTCGTCCCAACCCGGGCCGCCCGCCGGGAGGCCTTCATCGGTGAGGATCTTGCCGGAACTGGCCTGCGTCATGCCGATCATCGGAATCATGGAACGGCGCAGAGAGCCCGAGGGCTCGACGAGGCGCAGGAAGTCCTCCAGGGTCGCGCCGGTCGCGCGAAGGATTTTCGAGATGGATTCCGTCGAGGGCCAGCGTTCCCGGCCTTCGGGGCTCACGCGCTTCGACTTGTTGAAACTGGTGGCATCGAGACCAGCTTTGCGTGCCAGCCCGGATGCGGTCATTCCATGGCGGGCAGCGAGTGCATCAATAGCGGCCCAAACGCGCTCGTGGGATAACATTGTACAAACCTTCGCAAAGGAGCGAAAAATAAAACTGAAAGCGAACTTATGCCTAGGAATTAAGGTTGTTCTGTGGCTCTTGCAACCTGCGAAAAATCGCTGAGGCACATTGGCGAGTAAGGGTTGCTCCCTAAGCAGGGTCGAGGGATTGGATTTCCATGCACATCATCTACAAAATTTGTCCCGAAAGCCTTTGGCGTGAAGCGGAAGCGGCCAATTCCTTTAAAGGAGCGCCCATCGATATACAGGATGGATACCTCCATTTTTCCACGGCAAAACAAGTGAAGGAAACTGCGGATAGGCACTTCACGGGACAGCGCGATCTTATGCTCATCGCGATCGATGCCGACAAATTGGGTTCGGCTCTGCGATACGAATCGTCACGGGGCGGCGATCTCTTCCCCCATCTTTACGCGCCGCTTGCATTGTCCGCGGTCCTGTGGGTAAAGCCGCTGCCGATCGGCCAGGATGGCCGCCATGTTTTCCCGGACCTCGATTCATGATTGGCGCGCTTTTCTCTCTGGCAAAACCCGCATTGCATGCACTCGATGCGGAGACGGCGCATCAGCTGACGATCCGCGGTCTGGCTCTCATGCCGGCGGCGCCTGCGCCGAAAGACGATGCGCGATTGGCCAGCGATGTCTTCGGACATCATTTTCCCAATCCGGTGGGGCTCGCCGCGGGCTTCGACAAGCAATGCGAGGTGCCGGATCAGCTCTTGTCCCTGGGCTTCGGCTTCGTGGAGCTCGGTGGCGTCGTGCCGAAACGTCAGGAAGGCAATCCGCGTCCACGCGTTTTCCGGCTGACGCGGGACGAGGCCGTCATCAACCGCTTCGGGCTCAACAGCGACGGGCTGGAGGTTGCGCGCGACCGTCTCTCCCGCCGTCACGGCCGTCCTGGCGTGGTGGGCGTGAATATCGGCGCGAACAAGGACTCGAACGATCGCATCGCCGATTACGTCACCTGCATCCAGGCGCTGAGCGGCCTCGTCGACTTTCTCACGATCAACGTGTCCTCGCCCAACACCCCCGGTCTTCGCGACCTGCAGGGGAAAGCGTTTCTCGACGATCTGCTCGCCCGCAGCATCGATGCGCGCAACCGGGCCGATGAGGGGCGCAAGAAGACGACGATCCTCCTGAAGATCGCGCCGGACATCTCGCTCGAAACCCTCGACGCCATCGTGGCGACGGCGCTCAAGCGCGGGATCGACGGGCTCACCGTTTCCAACACCACGATCGCGCGGCCCGAGACCCTGAAGGAAAAGGCGTTGGCCGCAGAGACCGGCGGCCTGTCAGGCAAGCCGCTCTTCGTCCCATCCACCAGGATCCTGGCGGAGACCTTCCTGCGCGTGGAGCGGAGGATCCCGCTCGTCGGGGTCGGAGGCGTGGATTCGGCGGAGGCCGCCTGGGCCAAGATCCGCGCGGGCGCGAGCCTCGTTCAGCTGTACTCGGCCATGGTCTACAAAGGGCCGGGCCTGATCGGCGACATCAAGCGCGGGCTCGTTCAGAAGCTCGAGCAGGAAAAGACATCGCTGACGCAGGCCGTCGGCCGGGATGCGTCGGCCATCGCGCAGGGACGGTTCTGACCGGACTACCGGAGACTGGCGAAGGTCTTCCTCGCCAGTCTCGGATAAAGCAGGGCCTGGCCGATCCCGCGTGCGCCCAGGAACATGAGCAGCGCGATCCATAGCGCCGAGTTGCCGATGCTTCCTGCTGCGAGCAGGATGCCCCCGTAAAGGGCGAACGCCACGACCATGAGGTCGCGCATGGCCTTGGTCCAGGTCGCTCCGGTATAGATGCCGTCGAACGCGAACGCGGCGGCGCCGGCCAGGGGCGTCAGGGCCGCGAAGACCAGATAATCGCGGGCATAGGCACGCACGTCGGGGTTCGTCGACACGAAATCGATGAACCATCCGCCGCCAATCAGAAAGATGGCCGAAACGGCAAGGCCGAATCCGAGGCTCCAGCCGAGGCTGAGATGGATGGCGCGCCGGAAGCCGCGCTCGTTGCGGGCGCCGATGCTCTGGCCGCAGAGGGTCTCGGCGGCGGTCCCGAAGCCGTCGAGAAAATACCCGCCGATCATGAACATGTTGTAGAGCACGGCATTGGCGGCGAGCGTCACGTCGCCGGCACGGGCACCCAGAGCGCTGAAGATCGAAAAGGCCAGGATCAGCGCCACGTTGCGGATCATGATGTCCCGGTTCATGGCGAGCGTCTGCAGGATCGCCGCTCGGTTCAACACTTCCGCCCATGTCACGGCGAATGGGTTCGAGCCGAGGCGGCGCAGCACCAGGATGCCGAGGCCGGTACCCAGCACCTCCGCAACTGCCGTTCCGATCGCGGCGCCCGCGATGCCAAGATGAAAGACCAGCACCAGGACGGCTGTCAGCGCGATGTTGGCGACGTTGATCGCGACCTGGAGGAACAGGCCGAGATCCGTCCGGCCGCGCCCGAGGGTCGAGCCGAGGATCACATAGTTCGCCAGCGTGAACGGTGCCGACCAGATGCGGATGAAGAAATAGGTCGAGAGGGCGCCCGTCACCGCTTCGCTCGCGCCGGCGAAGGAAAAGGCGACGGCCGCGATGGGCCATTGCAGCAGGATCAGCAGAAGGCCCGTGATCCCGGCCACCAGGAAAGCCCGGGCGAGCGTCAGGTCGACCTCGTGCCGGTTTCCCGCGCCGGTCGCCTGCGCCGTCAGGCCCACCGTCGCCATGCGCAGGGAGCCGAAGCTCCAGAACACGAAATCGAAGATTACGGCGCCCAAGGCCACGGCTCCGAGGAGATGGGCTTCGCCGAGCCGTCCGATCACCGTCGCGTCCACGAGCCCCAGCAGAGGCGTCGTCACGTGCGACAGGGTCATCGGAAGGGCGAGGGCGAGGAGGCGTCGGTGGGAGACTTCCGGGCGACGGGTGTTCAGGGAGCCGTCCATGGATGGGGTGTCCGATCAGCGCTGGCCGAAAATCCGGGTCAGGAGCCAGAGCGGCACCACGATGACGGCTCCGTAGACGACCCAGAGGCCGACCTCCTTCACCGTGTCGAGGCTCAGGTCGAGAACGGAGCTGATCCAGTCGAACAGCCCCTGGATGAGGCCGATCGGCGTGATGTCGAGGTAATGCATGAAGGCGCCGACGAGGAGCGACAGGAAGATGAGCTTGGCCAGCACAGAGCCAGGCGAGCCGCCGAGAAACCGGGTCAGGTTGGACATGTCGTCAATCTCGTCAGAAAGCGTCACTGGACGCGGGAAGTGGCGTGTGCTTCATCGCAAGGGCCGATGATGAACGCAACCCTGTCGAGCTCCTCATGATCGATCCTGCACTCTTCGACCCCGCCGCCGTCAGCGAGGAAATCCGCGCCCAGAACGCGGATATCGTGGCCAAGCTCGCTGCCCTTCCAGACCCCATGTCCGTGCCGCCGTCCCTCGTGCGGGAACGCCGTGCGCAGGGCCTTGGGCCGTTTCCCCTGATGGCATTGAGCCCCAGGGCCGAGGTCATTGAGATCGACGGGCCTGCCGGGCCGCTTCCGCTGCGGATCATCGCCCCCGAGACGCCGCGGGGCGTCTATTTCCATATCCACGGCGGCGGCTGGACCTGGGGCACCGCGGCCGAACAGGATCCATGGCTCGACCGATTTGCCGATCGCTGCGGCTTGGCCGTCGTGTCCGTGGAATACCGGCTCGCGCCCGAGAACCCGTATCCTGCCGGTCCGGACGATTGCGAGGCGGCCGCCCTTTGGGTCATCCGCGAGGCCGAAAGCCGCTTCGGCACCTCCCGCCTGTTCATCGGCGGCGAATCGGCCGGTGCCCATCTCTCGGCCGTGACCCTCCTGCGGCTTCGCGACAGGCACGGCCTCACGCCGTTCCGGGGCGCGAACCTCTTCGCGGGCTGCTACGACCTGAACCTGACCCCGAGCGTGCGGCAATGGGGGCCGGAGCGGCTGATCCTGAACACGAACGATGTCCGGGTTTTCGCCGACAATTTCTGCGGTCATGTAGGGGACCGGACCGATCCGGACATTTCGCCCCTTTTCGCGGACCTGAAGGGTCTTCCGCCGGCGCTGTTTTCGGTCGGCACGAAGGACATGCTGCTCGACGACACCCTCTTCATGGCCTCGCGCTGGGCGGCGGCGGGCAACCGGGCGGACCTCGCCCTCTGGCCGGGCGGATGCCACGTGTTCATCCGCTTCGACAGCGCCATGAGCGAACAGGCCCTGTCACGGATCGATGATTTCATCGAGGCGCTCTGAGCCGTCGCCATAAAACAAAACCCTCATTCCGATGCTCGAAATGAGGGTTGACGATCTGTGGTATGGAGCCCGGAGGCTTTAATCCGCCCCGGCGGGGGAGGGGCGCTGGGTCACGCCGATCTTGGAGGCCGCGATCACGGCCTGGGTGCGGCTGTCGACGCCGAGCTTGTCGAGAATGGCGGAGACGTGGGCCTTCACCGTCGCCTCGGAGACGCCGAGCTCGTAGGCGATCTGCTTGTTGAGGAGCCCCTCGGAGAGCATGGTCAGCACGCGGACCTGCTGGGGGGTGAGGGTGCCGAGGCGGCGGACCAGGTCGGCGGTTTCCACGTCCTCGGCGGCTGAGAGGTCCACATCCGGCGGGGTCCAGGTGTCACCCGCCAGCACCGCCTGGATGGCGCCGCCGATATTGTCGATGTCGATGGATTTCGGGATGAAGCCCGAGGCACCGAAATCCATGGCCCGGCGGATCACGTTGGGCTCCTCCGTGGCGGAGACGATGACGACCGGCAGTTCGGGATACTGCGCTCTCAAGGACATGAGCCCGGAAAAGCCCTGAACGCCCGGCATCGTCAGGTCCAGCAGGATCAGGTCGACGTCCCGTTCCTGGGCCAGGGATGCGTTGAGGTCATCCATGCCGCTGGCCTCGATGACCCTGGCCTCGGGCATGATGGAGGCGACGGACTGTCTCAGCGCGCCGCGAAACAGCGGGTGGTCATCGGCAATGATGATCGTGGTGTTCTGACCTTGCACTGCTGCCTTCTCCCACGAGAGCTTTTGTGAGCCTTAGCCGCATCTTCCATGAAATGGCAAGGCGGCAATCGAAGGCCGCATCCATTCTACTGGGAAAGATCGGCGAATAATATATGGAAACATATGGGCATGAGAGTTATGCGCCGATGAGGTGGAGGATAATGTCCCGTTGATGAGGACTGTCCCGGTGCTCGGCGAGGTAAAGGCCCTGCCAGGTGCCGAGAGCCATCTGCCCTTCCATGACGGGAATGCTCAAGGAGACGCCCGACAGGACGGTGCGGATATGGGCGGGCATGTCGTCCGGGCCCTCGATGGAATGGATATAGGCCGCGTCCCGGGGCGCCAGCCGGTCGAACGCCGCCATCAGGTCGAGGCGCACATCGGGGTCGGCGTTTTCCTGGATGAGCAGGGAGGCGGAGGTATGGCGGCAGAAGACCGTCAGCAGGCCATGGAGAATGCCTGTGCCGAAGACCCAGCGGGAAACCGCGTCGCTGATGTCCACGAGCCCCTGGCCTTCGGTATCGACGAGGAGCCGCCCATTGGCCTGCTGGGTCACGCTGCCTTCGGAAAGGGTTTCCACGTTCAGCATCGTCAGGACTCCTGACTTTTGAGGGGGTGAATTTCCTTCTCGCCCCGTTCGAGGATCTTTTCCAGCGTCTCGATCCGGTCCGCTTCCGCGGCGGGCTTGTCCCAGCGGATACGGTTGATGCGGGGAAAGCGCATGGCGACTCCCGACTTGTGCCGGGTCGAGCGCTGGAGGCCCTCGAAGGCAACCTCCAGGACGAGCCCGCGATCCTTGCCGTATTCGACCTCCCGCACCGGACCGAAGCGGTTGACCGTGTGGTTGCGGACATAGCGGTCGAGCTTCACGAGCTCCTCGTCGGTGAAGCCGTGATAGGCCTTGCCGACGGGCACCAGCTCCTCGCCGTGCGCGCCGTCTCGCCAGACGCCGAAGGTGTAGTCGGAATAGAACGACGAGCGTTTCCCGTGGCCCCGCTGCCCATACATCATCACCGCATCGACGAGATACGGGTCGCGCTTCCACTTGTACCAATACCCCTTGGGACGGCCGGGAAGATATGGGCTGTTCGCCCGCTTGATCATGCAGCCCTCGATCGCGTCCGCGTCGGGGCCTGCGCCGATGGAGGCCGGATCGGTGCGGGCGGCCGCCAGATCCTCCCAGGTCTCGAACCGCACCACGGGAGAGAGGTCGATGCGCGGATCGCCGATGCGGGCCACGAGCGCCTCGAGGCGTCGGCGCCGCTCGATGAAGGGAAGATCGCGCAGATCCTCATCGCCCTCCGTGAGGATGTCGTAGACCCGGAGATGGGCCGGAAACTCCGCGACGAGCTTGGGCGTGACCGCCTTCCGGTTGAGACGCTGCTGAAGCACGTTGAAGCTCTGCACCCGCCCGTCCCGCACGATCAGCAGCTCGCCGTCGATGGCTCCCTCGAAATCCAAGGCCTCCACCAGATCGGGAAAGGCGCGCGAGACATCCTCGCCCGTGCGCGAATAGATGCGCCGCACCGGGCGTCCATGGCTGTCATGGCCTGCGACCGCCTGCAGGCGGATGCCGTCCCATTTCCACTCGGCGAGAAAATCGGTAGCGTCGAGCTTCTCGAAATCCTCGTCCTCCAGCGGATGGGAGAGCATCGGCGGGCGAAACGGCGCCGGATTGCCGGATTCCGGCTTGGGCCCGCGACCCTCGACCCAGGCGAAAAGGTCTTCGTAAGGCGCTTCCAGCCCGTGCCAGATCAGCTCGACCTCATCGGGCTCGATCTCGCCGAGCTGCGCGACCGCCGTTTTCGCCAGCCGGGCCGAAACGCCCACGCGCAGCTCCCGCGTGATCAGCTTCAGGAGCGCCCAGCGCCCGGTTTCGTCCAGGGCATTGAGCCAGCCTGCGACTTTCGCGGGCAGGTCGCTCTTGCCCGTCGTCGCCAGGGCCTCGACCACTTCGGTGAGGGTAGGAACGTGCGGAGGCGGGTTGTTGTGGCCGATGGCATGAGCGGCTTTCTCCCCCTCTCGCAACGGAGGAGAGGGCGCGTCGGCGCCGGTTCGGATTCTCGCCGCTTCTTGATGCCCGGGCGAAGGCCAGATCAGCGCCACCGTTTCCGCCAGATCGCCCACATAATCGTGCGACATGCGAAACAGGACAGGATCGACCCGCTCCTCGGCGAGCCCCCGGATCACGCCGGGCTTCGCCTCCTTGAACATCAGCGAATTGGTCAGGGCGGCCAGCGCATAGCCGCGCTCCGGGTCGGGCGTGTGGCGGAAGTAATCCGTGATGAGCCGCAGCTTCGCGTTGCGGCGCGGCTCGTAGGCCAGGCGGTCGAGGAGGGCGGCAAAGCGGTTCATGCTTCGCCTCCGGCCTGCGGCGCTTCCTCTCCTTCGCCTTCGTCGCCATAGCCCAGCATGTGCAGCGGTCGCGCCTTGATGCCGTGGGTGCCGCACCAATGCACCAGCGCATCCTCCTGGCCGTGGGTGACCCAGACCTCGCCCGCGCCGGTTTCCCGGATCGTGCGGCACAGATCGTCCCAATCGGAATGATCGGAGATCACGAGCGGCAGCTCCACGCCCTTCTGGCGCGCCCGGGCCCGCACACGCATCCAGCCGGAGGCGAAGCACGTCACCGGGTCGGGGAAGCGGCGCGACCAGAGATCCTGGATCGAAGAGGGCGGGCAGACGACGATGGCTCCCGCGAGCTTCGAACGTTCGGACGCCACGACCTTCGGCGTGTCTCCAAGAGGGACGCCTTCGGATTTGTAGAACTCCGTCAGGCGCTCCATGGCTCCGTGCAGGTAGATGGGGCTGCCGTAGCCCTCTTCCCGCAGCAGCGCCATGACCCGTTGCGCCTTGCCGAGGGCATAGGCGCCGACGATGTGGGTGCGCTCGGGAAAGAGCGCGACGGAATCGAGGAGCTTGCGCACCTCTTCCCGCGTATCGGGGTGGCTGAAGACGGGAAGTCCAAAGGTGGCTTCCGTGATGAAGACGTCGCAGGGGACGAGTTCGTAGGGCATGCAGGTCGGATCCTCGGCGCGCTTGTAGTCGCCCGAGACGACGACGCGGGTGCTGCCCGCTTCGATGGAAATTTGAGCCGAGCCCAGCACGTGCCCGGCGGGCGTGAAGCGCACGGTCACGTCGCCGAGCCGCAGGCTCTCGCCGAGCGGCGCTTCCTGCGTGCTTCCGGCAAAGTCTTCGCCGTAGCGCACGCCCATGATGAGCAACGTCTCCCGGGTGGCCAGGACCGCCCTGTGGCCGGAGCGCGCATGGTCGGAATGGCCATGGGTGATGAGCGCCCGCTTCACGGGCCGGACCGGGTCGATATGGAAATCGCCGAGGGGGCAGTAGAGCCCTTGCGGGGTTTGGGTGAGGATATCGGTCGAGCGCAACGCCATGGATGGGAATATAGTGTGCCGACCGGCGATGTCAGGTCACGCGGCAATCCTCCGTTCAACCGGCGCGTGACGGTCGAGCTTGCCTTGATCCGGGCCTCGCGGAAGCCCACATGGCAGGCGGTGCAAGAGGAGCGACGGCATGCGCGCGATGGTGATCACACGGTTTGGCGGCCCCGATGTCTTCGAGCTTCGGGACCTGGAGCGCCCCAAGCCCGGGCCGGGCCAGGTTCTCGTGCGGGTCGTCGCTTCCGGAACCAATCCCGTCGACGCCAAGATCCGGCAGGCGGGCTCCTGGGCGCAGATCCCATTCCCCGCCGTGCTCGGCTACGACGTGTCGGGCGTCGTCGAGGAGGCCGGTCCCGGCGTGACCGCGTTCAAGGCCGGCGACGAGGTGTTCTATACGCCCGAGATCTTCGGCAATCCGCTGGGCAGCTATGCGGAATATACCGTCGCCTCCGCCGGTATCGTGGCGCACAAGCCCGCAAACCTGAGCCATGTGGAGGCTGCCGGAATCCCGCTGGCCGGCGGGACAGCCTGGGAGGCGATCATCCGCCGCCTGAACGTCAGGCCGGGCGAGACCGTTCTCATCCATGGCGGCGCCGGCGGCGTCGGGTCCTTCGCGATCCAGTTCGCCAAGGCTGCCGGTGCTCGTGTGATCGCGACGGCGAGCAAAGCCAACCATCCGCTTCTGCGTGAGCTGGGAGCGGACGTGGCGATCGACTACCGCGACGCCGATGTGGCCGACCAGATCATGGGGCAAGCAGGCGGCAGCGTCGATGCCGCCTTCGACACCGCGGGCGGCAATGTGTCGATGAGCACGCTCGTCACCCGCCCCTTCGGGCGGATCGCCACCATTCTTCCGCCGGACGGCGACTTGAGTGCTCTCTACACCAAGAACCAGACCCTCTTCGGCACCTTCCTGACCCGCGAGGGCGCGCGACTGCGGGAGATGGCGCCGCTCTTCGAGCGCAGGCAGGCCAAGGTCATCGTCGACTCCGTCCTGCCGCTCGAGGAGGTGTCCAAGGCCCATGAGCGGCTGGATTCGGGGCATGGCCGGGGCAAGGTGATCCTGCGCGTCGGAAACTGAAGCTGCTGGCGGCGCAAGGGGCGTGCTTCGGCATTGACAGCCCTTCGGCTCTGCCTCATGGCAAGGCAATGCTGTTGCCTCACTCTTTCCGCTCCTCGGGCGATGTCCTTGCCGACCGGCGCTACGAATATGCCAGCGCGTCCTTCGAGGACCGCGATTTCGAGGCTGCCGCGGATCTGGCCCGGCAGGTGCTGGAACTCACCCCCGGCTTTGCTCCGGCCCATGCCCTTCTGGGCCGCGCGCTGGCCGAGACCGGCGCGAAAGACGAGGCCGTCGCAGCCTTGCAGCGCGCGCTGGAACTCGAGCCGCAGGACGTCCTGGGCGTACGCCTCGACCTTGCTCGTTTGGGTGCAGTGCCGGCCGATGCGGCGATGACGGACGGCTATGTGCGGGCGCTGTTCGACGAATACGCCCCCAAGTTCGAGCGGCATCTCACCAAAAGCCTGGCCTATCGCGGGCCGGCGCTCATCGTCGACGCGCTGCGCCGGGCCTGCTCCAAGCAGCTCCGGGAATACAGGTTCGGACGAGGCATCGATCTCGGCTGCGGGACGGGGCTTATGGGGCAGGCGCTCGACGGTGCGTGCGCGTCCCTGGCGGGGGTCGATCTCTCACCGCGCATGCTCGAGAAGGCGGAGAAAACGAAGCTCTATGACGCCCTTCACGAGGGCGAACTCGCCTCGTTCCTGAGAGCGCGCGCGGATGCGGAAGCCGATCTCGTCGTGTCGGCGGACGTGTTCGTCTACATGGCGGCGCTGGACGAGGTCTTTCGCGAAGCGCATCGCGTGCTGAAACGTGAGGGGCTGTTCGCCTTCACGGCCCAGGCGCATGAAGGCGACGGCTTCGTTCTCGGCGCCGATGCGCGCTATGCGCACAGCGAGAGCTATCTGCGCGGCTTGGCGGACGAGAGCGGGTTCACGACCGTCATCCTCGAACGGGTCTCGACCCGGGAGGATCGCGGCGTGCCGGTTCCCGGGTTTCTGGTGGTGATGCAGCGCTGAGCGATCAGGCCGTGGGCATCAACGGGTGCGGCGCGGATTCCCAGCAGCCCAGAACCGATTGATCGAAATCGATGATCGAGCCGGTCATCAGGCCGGATTCGGCGCTGACGAGGAACGCGACCGCACGCGCCACTTCCGCGGGGTCGAGCAGACGCCCGAAGGGCTGTTCCATTGCGGCCTTTTCCAGCCAGCCGTCCTGAGCGCCGTGATAGGTGCGCATGATGCGGTCTTCGCCGGGGGTGTTCATCCAGCCGATGTTGAGGCCGTTCACCCGGATGCGCCAGGGCATGAGGCTGAAGGCGGCGTTCTTGGTGAGGGTCGCGAGCGCTCCCTTCGAGCCGCAATAAGCGGAGATGAAGGGCTGGCCGCCATGGGCCGACATGGAGAGGATGTTGACCATCGCGCCCTCGATCGCCTCGCGGCGCATGATCTTGGCCGCCTCCTGCATGAGGAAGAAGGGCGCGCGCACGTTCACGGCGAACATGCGGTCGAACAGTTCCGGGCTCGTGTCGAAGATCGTGCCGCGGTCGGTCATGCCGGCCGCATTCACCAGAACGTCCACCCTGCCGAAGACGCTGTCCGCCCGCGCGGTCACGGCACGGGCTTCGTCGACGCTGGCAAGGTCCGCCTTCACGAACTCCGTGCGGCAGCCTTGCGCCGTGATCTCCCGCGCCACGGCTTCGCCCCGCTCCGCGTTGCGGCCACAGATGACGAGACCAGCGGCGCCGCGCTCGGCGAGCGTCCGCGCGATGGTTTCCCCGACGCCCTGGGTCCCTCCGGTCACGACGGCGACGGCATTCTTGAACTGGCTTGAACTGGTCATGGCGCTTCCTGTTATGGTTTTTCGCTGGCCCAGGGTGAGGGCATCCCGTGACGGATAGCAAGCGGTCGGGACCGGGGTTCACATGGGAAGTTTGCCTGCCGTGGCGAAACTCTTCTCCAGCGCCTATCTTGTCAGGGTATGTCAAAGGCGTCCTCACCCCTTCTCCCCCAAATCTTCCGAGACTGGTTCAAAGGCCGTGGCTGGGAGCCCCGCGAGCATCAGCTGGAACTTCTCGCCAAGGCGAAGGAGGGCCGCTCCGTGCTGCTCGTGGCGCCGACGGGAGCGGGCAAGACCCTTGCCGGCTTCCTGCCCAGCCTCGTCGAACTTGCGGAGCGGGAACCCGGTCGGGGCACGGCGAAGGACAGGCGCGGACTCCATACCCTCTACATTTCGCCCCTGAAGGCGCTCGCCACCGATATCGCCCGCAACCTCGAAGCGCCGGTCCAGGAGATGGGCCTTCCCATCCGGATCGAGACCCGCACGGGCGACACCCCATCCCACAAGCGGGCGCGCCAGATCGAGCGTCCCCCGGATATTCTGCTGACGACCCCTGAGCAGTTGGCGCTGCTTCTCGCCCATCGCGAGGCGGGGGAGTTCTTCAAGGACCTGCGCCGTGTCGTCCTGGACGAGCTGCATTCCCTCGTGACCTCGAAGCGCGGGGATCTCCTGTCGCTCGGGCTCGCGCGGCTCATGAGCATCGCCCCGCAGGCAACAGCCGTTGGGCTCTCCGCGACCGTGCGCGAGCCGGACGATCTGCGGCGCTGTCTGGTGCCGCAGCGGCAGCAGGAGGCGAGCCTCGCCGATCTCGTCGTGGTGAAGGGCGGGGCGCAGCCCGATATCCGCATGCTGGAGCTCGAAGAGCGCCTGCCGCTGGCCGGTCACACGGCCTCTCTGTCGATGCCCTCGATCTATCAGCTCATCAGGGAGCATCGGACGACGCTGGTCTTCGTCAACACGCGCCTGCAGGCGGAATACACGTTCCAGGAACTCTGGAAGCTCAATGATGATGGTCTCGCGATCGCGCTTCATCACGGGTCGCTCGATGTGGCGCAACGCCGCCGGGTCGAGGAGGCGATGGCGGCGGGACTGCTCAAGGCGGTGGTGTGCACCGCGACCCTCGATCTCGGCATCGATTGGGGGGATGTGGATCTCGTCGTGAATGTGGGGGCGCCGAAGGGCGCATCGCGCATCATGCAGCGTATCGGCCGGTCGAACCATCGCATGGACGAGCCGTCGCAGGCCTATCTCGTACCGGCCAACCGCTTCGAGATCCTCGAATGCCGCGCTGCGTTGGACGCCGTGCACGAGGCCGCGCAGGATACGCCCGACGCCCGGACCGGCGCGCTCGACGTGCTCTGTCAGCATATCCTCGGCATGGCCTGCGCCGATCCGTTCAGGCTCGAGGAGCTTTACGAAGAGGTGCGTTCGGCAGCGCCCTATGCGGGCCTCACCTGGGAGGATTTCGAGGCTTGCGTCGCTTTTGTCGCTACTGGCGGCTATGCCCTTCGCGCCTACGAGCGCTTCGCCAAGATCGTGAAGGGCAATGACGGCCTCTGGCGCGTGCGCGACGGCAAGATCGCGCAGCAATACCGCTTGAATGTCGGCACCATCGTCGAAGCCACCATGATCAAGGTCCGCCTCGGCAAGACGTCGCGGGCAAGACCCGGGACCGTGCTGCCGCGCGGGCGCATTCTCGGGGAGATCGAGGAATACTTCGCCGAGACCCTGACGCCCGGCGACACCTTTCTCTTCGCCGGCGAGGTGCTGCGCTTCGAGGGGATCGCCGAGGACGAGGTGCTGGTCACCCGCGCCGCGTCCGGAACGGATCCGATGATCCCCTCCTACGAGGGCGGCAAGTTCCCCCTGTCGACGTTTCTCGCGGCCCGCGTGCGCGAAATCCTGGCAGATCCCTTCGAATGGGATCGCCTGCCTCCGCAGATGACCGAGTGGCTTCTGCAGCAGCGCCGCCGCTCGCTTCTGCCCGGCCCGCGCGATCTTCTCGTGGAGACCTTTCCGCGCGGCAACCGCTTCTACATGACCTGCTTTCCTTTCGAGGGGCGCCTTGCGCACCAGACCCTCGGCATGCTGCTCACCCGGCGCCTGGAGCGTGCGCGGCTGAAACCTCTCGGCTTCGTCGCGAACGATTACGGCATCGCCGTTTACGCCTCCGGCGATATCGCCGCACGGGCGGCGCGGGAACCCGCCTTCCTGGACGAGCTGTTCTCCGAGGACATGCTGGGCGACGACCTGGAGGATTGGCTGGCGGAATCCGCGCTGATGAAGCGCACCTTCCGCCAATGCGCCGTGATCGCCGGATTGATCGAGCGCCGCTTCCCCGGCGAACACAAGACCGGGCGGCAGGTCACGGTTTCGACCGACCTCGTCTACGATGTGCTGCGCAAGCACGAGCCCGATCACGTGCTGCTGCGCGCCGCCCGGGCGGATGCGGCAACGGGACTCCTGGACGTGAGGCGCCTCGGCATGATGCTTCAGCGCATCCGGGGGCGAATCATCCACAAACCGCTCGACCGGGTTTCTCCCTTGAGCGTGTCCGTCATGCTGGAGATCGGCCGTGAGCGCGTCTATAGCGACAACGCGGACGAGATTCTGGCCGAGGCGGAAGCGGCGCTTCTCGACGAGGCTTTGGCGTGACGGCATTGCGAAAGAACAAACAGACAACCCACGAGATCGAGCTGGCGGGGCAGCTGGCCCTTCTGGACCTGAGCGGCGGCCTGTATCTGCCGGCCCATGATGCGCTGCTGGTGGCCGACCTGCATTTCGAGAAGGGCTCGTCCTTCGCGCGCCGCGGCATGATGCTTCCGCCCTATGATACGCGCGAGACCCTGGGCACCCTGGTCGACGTGGTGGCGCGCTTCAATCCGCGCGTCGTGGTCGCGTTGGGGGACAGCTTCCACGACATCGGCGGGCCCGAGCGGCTCGGCGACGAAGAGCGCTCTGCTTTGAACAGCGTCCAAGCCGGTCGCGACTGGATCTGGGTCACGGGCAATCACGATCGCATCCTGCCCGAAAGCATCGGCGGTCAGGTCGTGGAGGCAACGACGTTCGGCTCCCTGACACTGCGGCACGAGCCGGTTGCGGGAGAGGAAGCGGAGATTGCAGGGCACCTGCATCCGGTCGGCAAGGTGGTGATGCGCGGGCGCGCGACGCGCCGGCGCTGCTTCCTGACGGACGGCACCCGCTGCATCATGCCCGCGCTCGGCGCCTATGCCGGTGGCCTCAACGCCTGCGATGCCGCCTTCAAGCCGCTCTTCCCGAAAGGGTTCACGGCCCATCTCATCGGAACCGAACGCATCTTCGCCATCGCGAAGGCGATGCTCTGCCGGGACTGAACGAACCCGCTCAATCGCGCCGGAAGATCACGCTGGCGAGCCAGCCGAACGCGATGGCAAGCAGGGCGGTGGCGAGGCCGTAGAGCAGCGACCAATCCCGTGCCACGGCGCCGACCTGCTCCTCGAACCCGGTCTTCACCAGCTCGAAGTGGGTGACGGTGCTCGCCAGGATCACCGTGTCGGCGAACAGGACGACCTGCACGTCGTATTCGCCGGGCGGTGCGGTCGCAGGCAACGGGATGCTGGCCCGGAAGATGTCGGGCGTGAGAAACGTCACCCCGCGTTCTTCCTCCAGATAAAGCCCTTCCCGTGCCTTGAGGCGATAGAGCGCGTCGCGAAACTCCTTGTCCTCGCCATCTCCGCGCTCATTGGTGATATCCGGGGCGCTGATGATCGCTCTCAGGCCGATCTTCTGCCTCTGGCGCAACTGATCGCTCGTGATCTCCTCGATCGGCTTCGAGCTCAGGACGCTCAGATAAGCGGGGGCCTGCGGGAACTTCTGCTGGTCCTGATTGATCCAGACAGGGCCCAGTTTCTGCTTCTCACGCACGGTGAGAAACTGCCGCGGTCCGCGGGCCGTGACGACCACGTCGTAGCCCGTGGCGCGCGCGATGGTTTGCGCATCCCGCTCGATGGCGCCGAAGACGGCAATGGATGTCCCCGTGTAGTTCGAGTTGATGAGGACCCGATGGCTCGACAGGGACGTGATCAGCGTTTCCGCCGAGGCCGAGCTCAGGAAGGCGAGCGTGATCGAGAGGATGTAGAGGACTCTCACTGACGACGCTCCTGCACCGTGAGCGAGAACGGCTCGCGGGGCTCGACGACGAGTTCCAGGGCAAAGCGCAGGCCTACGGCGAGCAGCAGGATGGCGAGGAGGAAACGGAACATGTCCGCGCGCAGGTGGCGCCCCATGCGCGCGCCGAACTGCGCTCCGAACACGCCGCCGACGATGAGCAGGATCGCCAGCACCATGTCGACCGCCTGGTTCATCACCGCGTGCAGAATGAGGGCGACGAGGGTGGTGCAGACGATCTGGAACTGGGAGGTGCCCACGACCACGTTGGTGGGCACGCGGAAGATGTAGAGCAGCGCCGGCACCACGATGAAGCCGCCGCCGATGCCGAGCAGCGCGCCGGCAAAGCCGATGAACAGCGACAGCAGCAGGATCGGGATCACGCTGACATAGAGCTTGGAGCGGTAAAAGCGCATCCGCAGCGGCCAGCCGAGATAGGCCGCATGCTCGCCGGCCTGGCGCCGCAGGCGCACGCTGCCGCCTTTGCGCTTGTGCCAGAACTCGCGGATGCTCTCTTTCAGCATCAGGCTGCCGACCACCGTGAACAGGGTCACGTAGGAGACGACGATGACCAGATCGAGCTGGCCGGCCCGGCGGGCGGCGGCGAAGAACCAGACGCCGAGCGCCGAGCCGACGAAGCCGCCGGCCACCAGGATGGCGCCGAGCTTGTGATCCAGCGCGTTGCGGCGCAGCGCGCCGAGCACGCTGGTGGTGGAGGAGGCGACGATCTGGGCCGATTGGGTGGCCACGGCCACGGCGGGGGGAATGCCGAGGAAGATCAGGAGCGGGGTCATCAGGAACCCGCCGCCGATGCCGAACAGCCCGGAGATGAAACCCACCGCTGCACCCATCCCGAGGATGAGAAGAACGCTTACGGGCATTTCAGCGATCGGCAGATAAATTTGCACTCCGGATCCCCTTGGCCGGTGCAGTCACGGCTTGGTTACAATGATGCGTTGGGCGGTTTAAAGGACGAGGGATGAACGTAAGCTGACCGCATCGGGTTCGGCCTCAACTTCTCTTATTCCAGGTGCCTTCCAACGCTGCCGTCCGTCCTCCTGAGGCAGCGGGGTCTCTGTTCGCGAAAGGATCGACGGGCCGGGGCTGCCATCGTTCGATCGAAGATTCCGCGGCTTTTCTCTCGGAGGCGCTGAGCCGTCCAGCGAGTTCGTCGCGTTTCTTGGCGGCATCGGCATCGCCCTGAGCGGCGGCGAGGGCAAGCCACATGTAGGCTTTCGCAATATCCTGTTTGGCCCCGATGCCGCGGGCGAGGAGAACGCCCATGTTGAACTGGCTGTCCTTGAGACCGGCTTCGGCGGCCTCGCTGTACCAGCGGAATGCCGTCCCGTAATCGGGCTTGCCGTTGAGGCCCGACACAAGAAGCGTCGCGAGGTTGTGCATGGCGCGGATGTTGCCGCCCTGCGCCGCCCGTTCGTACCAGATCGCCGCCTGCTTCGGATCGCGTTCGCGACCGATGCCTTTTTCCATCAGCATGGCGAGCCTTTCCTGAGCCGGAGGGAGCCCGGCTTGGGCTGCGCGCTCGTAAAGACGAAGGGCCAGGGACATGTCCTGCGGGAGGTCGCGCCCTTCGGCGGCGCGGGAGGCGATCTCGTAAAGGGCCGCCGCGTCGCCGGTCAGAGCGGCCTCGCGGAGCGCGGGGGGGACGGCGGCGGGAATGTTCCCCACCGTTGCGGGGTCGACGAGGAATTTCGGCGCCGCGCTGACGGGGGGCGTGGCGGCTGCCGGCTCCATGGCCGCAGCCAGACTCGATGGCTGGAAGAGGTTCGTCTTCTCAGCCGGTGTGGCGATGCTCCCCGTCTCGGTGGTTTTATCGAAAGGCTGCGCCTCGGGAGCCGAGGCCGGCCGAAGAGCGCTGTCCGATGCGATCAGCGAGAGCGGAGAGGGAACGAGCCCGCTCGAGATGACCTGCGCCGTGCCTGTTGCCAGAACGACAAGGCCCAGCCCCAGGAGAAGCGAGCGGCGGTGCGCGTCGAGGCTTCGGCGGATGCGCTCCATGAGGGAGATCGGGGAGCCGGAGGAGGCTTCGTATGACTCCGGGCCTCCGAACTCCTCCACGGTCAGTTCTTCCTCGGTGTCATGCGTGTCAGCGGATTGATCCGCCTTGTCGGCCTGTGCGGCGCGGCGCGCAGCCGCGATGAAGCTCGCGCGCACCGTGCCGAGGTCTTCGTCCGCCGGCTGATGTGTCGTGGCCTCGGAGCCGGTCCGATCGGCGTACGCTTCGGGACGCGTCGTTGCGACCTCTTCGATCTGTGACAGGGTGACCGCATGAAGACGGCGCACAGCCGCCTCCAGACGATCCGCCTGGGGGATAGGCTCAGACGATGCGTCGGGGCTGGCGTGGCCGGGCAGGGGGGATCGGGGCTTGCCTGCGACCCGGTCCGGGAAGCGGGTGATGAGGGTCTCCAGGGCGCCGTGGATCGCGCGCAGGGTCTCGTGTGTGTTCTTGTCGGTACGGCTCTGCAAGGCCTTCAACTCGACAAACCCCTGCTTCAGGCTGTCGACATCGGCCGCAGCGAGTAGGTTCGGCTGAAGATCCTTCAACGCGGCCTTCGCGGCCCGCTCTGCAATTCCGGCCGCATCCGCCTGGAAATTGCGGAGACAATGCGTGGTTTCGTCGAGGATCTTCTGCAGGGGCTCTCCCGATTTCTGCGCGAGCCGTTCCGCGAGAGAGGCGATCTGCTGCTCGAGGGCATCGAGGCTCAACGGCACGGACGGAGCGCGATCGAGCTTCTCGTCGATGTTGCGCAGCATGTCCCTCACCGACGAGGTGTCCGCCTGCCGGCCGATCTGGCGAAGTTCCTCTTCGATCGTGTCGAACCGCTGCATCAGCGGCTCCTGCGAGAGAGGCTCCTTATCGGCAGCGGCTTGAACCTGAACGGACAGGCGTTCGATCACGGCATTGAGCGCATCGTTCTGGCGGAACCGGTTTTCGGACAGCTCGGCCATTCGGTCGGTTAGGAGCGCCAGCTGATCGGTGATCGGATCGAGATCCTTCGTCTCCGGCGCCGGACGGCTCGCCAGAGCGGCGAGATTGCGGCTCATGTTTTCCAGCTGCGACGGCACATCAGCCGCTTCCTGCACAGCAACGGTGCGGTTCAGAGCCGCGCACACGTTTTCGAGCGAAGCCCTAAGCTTAGAGAGGTCGCTGCGCTCCACCTGGTTGCTGCGAAGGTCCGCCACCTGGTGGGCGAGGGCGGTCACGTCCTGCGATAGCTTTTCGATCTGGCGCGGCTCCGCGCGCTGGGAGAGATCGTGACGCATGTCCACGATCTGACTGCTGAGGAAGTCGATCACGCTGCGATCGATGCCGGTTGCGGCAATCCGGTCGATCTTGGCTTTCAGCTCATCGATCTCGCCGCCGATGCGCTCGTGCAATGCGCCGCCGACGTTCTCCGAAAGGGCCTGGATCTGGCGATACATGGCCGCCGTCGATTGCGCGAGGATCAGGAGATCCTTGTTGGCTGGACCGCCGGCGATCTCCTTGGCGAGATCCTTCAGGATATGGCCGAGAGAGGCGATTTCCTCCTGCGTCGCCAGATTGTCCACGCTTGCGCGGAGACGCTCCATCTCGCTCCGGATCGCACCGATGGCGGGCATCCATTGCGTGTGAGGCTGCGCCTGCCGTTCGGCCGCGGTCTGACGCTCGACGGAGTCGAGACGGTCCCTCAAGGTGGAAAGGGCCTGCGAGAGAGCGGTTGCCATGCGGTCCTGGTGGTCGGCGGAGGCGCGGGCGGTTTCGTTCAAGCGCTCCTCTGTCTGTTCGATCCAGCCCGCCATGGATTCCAGCGCAATCGCGGTGCGGGACGCATGGTCCTGCGCCTGGCGCTCGCTTTGGGCCGCGACGGCCGCCATGAGAGTTTCGAAGGTGCGCTCCAGCTCCGGTCGCGCCGACCTTGATGGATGAAGGGTAGGGCGGCCCGGCGCCGGGGCTTCCGGCTTGCGCCCTTGCACGGAGGACGCTCGTTTGTCCTCCCTGTTCGCCAGAATGGCGGCCGTCCATTCCTCAAGGCTCAGTCCTGCCCGGCGGGCGGCGTCTTTGGCCCGTTCCCGGGCATCGAGATCCAGCTCGTCGAGGTGAGGAAGGACGTGGTGTCTCATAGCCGCGCTCGCGGGGGGATACTGGAACTCCTGGCCGGCTCTAAGCCCCCTGCATATGCCGGCCGCGACGCTCGCGAGATCTGAGATCGAGGCGAATCACATGGCCTCATGGGCACCCGAGCGACGATGCAACTTTCGGTCAACGTCGTAAAAAAGCCGTTAAAGGATCAGGCTTTAGCGCGGAATGTTCCCCTCTGAACGGGCAGTTTCCGCTTGGGCAGATTGCACGCAGAAGCGGGCTGAAAGGCTCGAAGCCGGCATTTCCTTAAAGCACTTGCTATCAACAGAGCTGTTGTACTATCATAACGTTACGGACAAAGTGCTGATCATATCAACAATAACTGACGGGGCATTCGATGAACCAAACCGTAACGGGTTCCAGTCACCACGAGATGGAGGAAGGGGCCAAGTTCTACACGATCGGAGATTTGGCGCGCGAGTTCGGAGTGACGTTGCGGACTCTGCGCTTTTACGAGGACCGTGGTCTTCTTTCTCCGCGTCGGGACGGCACTGCCCGCATCTATGACGCGCGCGATCGTGAGCGTCTCTCCGTGATTCTGAAGGGCAAGCAGCTTGGCTTCACCCTCACCGAGATCCGCGCCATGCTGGCCGAGGAGCGGTCCGCCAACGGACCCGCCATGAATCTCAAGCTGTCGCTGGATCAGGTCGAGGATCAAATCCGCCACCTGGAGCAGCAGAAGGCGGAGATCGAGAAGGCCCTCGAGGAGCTCAGGGCGCGCCGCGCCAGCCTCGCAATCGCCGCATAAGACCAGTCATTTTCGAGCCTTATTGATGAGCCTGGACGGCCGAGGATGATTTTCATCCGGCGCCGTCTGGGCTCATCTGCTTGAAGGCGTCGGCTCTCGGCCGCCGGTACCGTTCAGGAAGGTTTGGCAAGGTTTGGCCCGTCATTTGCGTCAAGCGCCGCCGGACCTGAACCCCTGTCCGTGTTCCAGGAGATTTTGCGCCCTACCTCTTTCCAAAAGAACTGGATGGTTTATATGTAAACTATCCCATGGGCTGGCTCGTTCGCATGGCGAGCCGATGCCAGCCGGCGATCCTGGAGGAAGAGCGAATGCCGGTTTACAAGGCCCCCGTCGAAGACGTCATGTTCCTCTTGAACGACGTCTTCCAGATCGAGCGTCACAACAATCTGCCGGGCTTTGCGGATGCCACGCCGGATGTGGTGGAGGCGATCCTCGCCGAGGGGGCCAAGCTCTGCGAGGAGGTTTTCGCCCCCCTGAACCGTCCGGGTGACCTCGAAGGCTGCACCCGCAATCCGGACGGCTCGGTGAGCACTCCGAAGGGCTTCAAGGATGCCTACGAGGCTTATGCGGCCGGCGGCTGGATGGGCCTGTCCATGCCGGAGGAATACGGCGGGCAGGGGCTGCCCTCGACGCTGAACACCATCATGCAGGAATTCGTCTCCTCGGCGAACCTGTCGCTCGGCATGTATCCGGGCCTGACCCAGGGCGCTATCGCGGCCCTTCTGGTTCATGGCACCGAGCAACAGAAGAAGACCTTCGTGCCGAAGATGGTGGAGGGCGCCTGGACCGGCACGATGAATCTCACCGAGCCCCATTGCGGCACGGATCTGGGGTTGCTCAAGACCAAGGCCGTTCCGAACGGTGACGGCTCCTACGCCATTTCCGGCACCAAGATCTTCATCTCCGCCGGTGAGCACGACATGGCGGAGAACATCGTGCATCTGGTCCTGGCCCGCATCGAAGGTGCGCCGGCGGGAACCAAGGGGATCTCGCTCTTCGTCGTGCCGAAGTTCCTCGTCGGCGAGGACGGCTCGCTGGGAGAGAGGAACGGCGTGTCCTGCGGCTCGCTCGAACACAAGATGGGCATTCACGGCAACGCCACCTGCGTCATGAACTACGACGGTGCCAAGGGCTGGCTCGTGGGTCAGGAGAACCGCGGCCTCAACGCCATGTTCGTGATGATGAATGAGGCACGCCTCGCGGTCGGCGTGCAGGGCCTGTCGCAATCCGAGGTCGCCTACCAGAACGCGGTCGCCTATGCGAAGGATCGCCTGCAGGGCCGTGCTCTCACCGGTCCGAAGTTCCCCGACAAGCCGGCCGACCCGATCATCGTGCACCCGGACGTGCGCCGCACGCTTCTGTCCATCAAGTCCTTCAACGAGGCCGCGCGCGCCCTCCTGGTCTGGACGGCGCTGAAGAGCGATATCGCGCATCGCTCGACCGACGCCACCGAGCGCCAGTCGGCGGACGACCACATGGGCCTCATGACTCCGGTCGTGAAGGGCGTTCTCACCGATCTCGGCTTCGAGAATGCCGTGAAGGCGCAGCAGATGTTCGGCGGGCATGGCTATATCGAGGAATGGGGCATGTCGCAGTTCGTGCGCGACGCCCGCATCGCCATGATCTACGAGGGCGCGAACGGCATCCAGGCGATGGACCTCGTCGGCCGCAAGCTCGGAAAAGACGGCGGCCGCGCCATCATGAGCTTCTTCAACGAGGTCGGAGCCTTCTGCCAGGAGAACGCCAGCGACGAGAACCTGAAGGGCTTCGTCACTCCCTTGCAGCAGGGATTAGGCCACCTGCAGCAGGCGACCATGTGGTTCATGCAGAATGCCATGGCGAAACCCGACAACGCCGGGGCTGGTGCAACTGATTACATGCACCTCTTCGGTACGGTCGCCATGGGCTATATGTGGGCCAAGATGGCGAAGGTTGCCCAAGCCAAGAAAGCCGAAGGAAATGGCGTTGCCGAGACAATGGATGCCAAACTGCTGACGGGACGTTTCTTCATGGAACGCATGATGCCGGAAACCGGCATGCGCCTAGCCCGCATCTCGTCCGGTGCGGATGTCACCATGGCAATGCCGGTGGACGCATTCTGATTGACCGGCGTTATCCCGGCGCGGAGCGCAGCGAAGAGCCGGGATCGCGCGACGAGTATAGCACTGAACTTCTGAAACGATCCCGGGTGGCGCTTCGCTTGCCCGGGATGATGCCACATCAATCGGGGAGGCCCCCATGGCCGATGCATTTATCTACGACGCCGTCCGCACGCCTCGCGGGCGTGGCAAGCCGGACGGCTCGCTTCACGAGGTTCCCACGGTCGATCTCGCCGTCACGGCGCTCGACGCAATCCGTCAGCGCAACGATCTCGACCCGATGCTCGTGGAGGACGTCGTGCTCGGCTGCGTCGACCCCGTTGGCGAGGCAGGCGGCGACGTCGCGCGCGCCGCGGCTCTGAAGGCAGGCTTCGGCAAGGAAGTGCCGGGCGTTCAGATCAACCGCTTCTGCGCTTCGGGCCTCGATGCGGTGAATTTCGCCGCCGCGCAGGTGATGTCCGGCATGAAGGACATCACCATCGGCGGCGGCGTCGAATCCATGAGCCGGGTCGGCATGGGCGCCTCCGGCGGCGCATGGCCGGTCGATCCGGGCATCGCAATTCCCAATTACTTCCTGCCGCAGGGCATCTCGGCGGATCTGATTGCGACCAAATACGGCTTCACCCGCGACGACGTCGATGCCTATGCAGTCGAGTCGCAGAAACGCGCGGCGAAGGCCTGGGACGAGGGTCGCTTCGCCAGGTCCGTGGTCCCGGTGAAGGACGTGAACGGTCTCACCATCCTGGCCAAGGACGAGCACATGCGCCCGGGCACCGACATGCAGTCGCTGGGTCAGCTCAAGGCCGCCTTCGTGCAGATGGGCGAGATGGGCGGCTTCGATGCGGTGGCGATCGCGGCACATCCGGATGTGGAACTCATCGACCACGTGCACCACGCGGGCAACTCGTCCGGCATCGTGGACGGAGCCGCCGCCGTCCTCGTCGGCTCGAAGGAGGGCGGCGCGAGAATCGGGGCGAAGCCCCGCGCGCGCATCAAGGGGTTCGCGTCCATCGGGTCGGATCTCGCCCTCATGCTCACGGGCCCCATCGACGTGTCCGAGCTTGCTCTCAGGAAGGCCGGCATGACGAAGGACGACATCGATCTGTTCGAGATCAACGAGGCGTTCTCGGCGGTGGTGCTGCGCTACATCCAGGCGCTCGATCTCGACCCGGCGAAGGTCAACGTGAATGGCGGCGCTATCGCCATGGGCCATCCGCTCGGAGCCACCGGCGCGATGATCCTCGGCACGGTTCTCGACGAGTTGGAACGCACCGATAAGCAGACGGCGCTGATCACACTGTGCGTCGCCGCCGGCATGGGCACGGCGGCGATCATCGAGCGGGTCTAAGAAACGGCGGGGACGGGAGAGAAACCATGACGAACTTCACCAATTTCCGCTTCGAGGTCGATGCCGACGGCATTGCGCTCGCCACCTGGGACATGAAGGACCGGTCCATGAACGTCATCACCACCCAGGTGATGGACGAACTGTCCCGGATCGTCGAGACGGTGGCGTCCGACGAGAGCATCAAGGGCTGCGTCTTCACGTCGGGCAAGGAATCCTTCTCGGGCGGTGCCGATCTCACCAGGCTCCAGGCCTCGAACGCCGAGTATATGCGTCTGGCCCAAGAGAAGGGCGAGGAGGCGGCAAACTCCTTCCTTTTCGAGGAATCGCGCAAGCTCTCATTGCTTTACCGGCGTCTCGAGACGTGCGGAAAGCCCTTTGCGGCCGCGATCCACGGGGTGTGCCTCGGCGGCGCCTTCGAGCTGGCGCTCGCCTGTCACTTCCGCGTTCTGTCCGATGCGGATTCCACGCGCGTGGGCCTGCCGGAGGTGAAGGTCGGGCTCTTCCCGGGCGCGGGCGGGACGCAGCGCGTCGCGCGCCTGATGCAGACCGGCGATGCCTTGCAGATGCTTTTCAAGGGCGAGCAGATCCGCGCGCTCATGGCGCGCAATATGGGTCTCGCCCATGCGGTCGCGCCGCGTGACCAGATCGTGCAGACGGCGAAGGACTGGATCAGGAACGGCGGCTCGGCGGTGGCCCCCTGGGATCAGAAGGGCTACAAGCTCCCTTCGAACAAGGTCTATTCCGCCGCCGGGATGCAGATCTGGCCCCCGGCCAATGCCATCTACCGCCGCGAGACGCAGGACAATTACCCGGCCATCCGCGCGATCCTGGAATCCGTCTACCAGGGCCTTCAGCTTCCGATGGATCTGGCCCTCAGGGTCGAGTCGCGCTGGTTCGCCAAGATCCTGCGTTCGAAGGAGGCGGCGGCGATGATCCGCACGCTCTTCATCTCCATGCAGGACCTCAACAAGGGCGCGCGCCGCCCGAAGGAC
Organism: Microvirga sp. HS2; assembly: GCF_055792805.1. NCBI lineage: Bacteria > Pseudomonadati > Pseudomonadota > Alphaproteobacteria > Hyphomicrobiales > Methylobacteriaceae > Microvirga > Microvirga sp. HS2. The sequence goes on along the minus strand of NZ_JBVVAJ010000015.1, from coordinate 44,019 downwards.
GTGCCGCCGTCGTCCATCCGGAAGGTCGGAGTCGTCGGGGCCGGGTTCATGGGGGCGAGCGTCGCCTATGTCACGGCGAATGCGGGGCTTGAGGTCGTGCTGATCGACCGCGACGTCGAGGCGGCGGAGAAGGGCAAGGCTCATTCCCACAAGCTCATGTCCGACCAGATCATGAAGGGACGCGCCAAAACCGCGGATCGCGATGCGCTGCTCGAACGCATCAAGGCCTCGGCCGATTACGGCGATCTCTCCGATTGCGACCTCGTGATCGAAGCGGTGTTCGAAGATCCCTCGGTCAAGGCCGAGGTGATTCAGAAGGTCGAGGCCGCCATCCGTCCGGATTGCATCTTCGCCTCCAACACCTCGACATTGCCGATCACAGGCCTCGCCAAGACCGCGAAGAACGCAGCCCAGTTCATCGGCATCCACTTCTTCTCGCCGGTCGAGAAGATGATGCTGGTGGAGATCATCATGGGCAAGGAGACGGGCGACAAGGCGCTCGCCACCGCGCTCGATTATGTGCGCCTCATCAAGAAGACGCCGATCGTCGTCAACGACTCCCGCGGCTTCTTCGCCAACCGCTGCGTGCTGGCCTATATCCTCGAAGGCCACCTCATGTTCACGGAAGGGCTTCCGGCGCCCATGATCGAGCAGGCCGGCAAGCAGGCCGGCATGCCCGTGGGCCCGCTCTCGCTCAACGACGAGGTCGGCGTGGACCTGGGCCTCAAGATCCTGAAAGCCACGAAAGCGCAGCTCGGGGAGGCGGCGATCATTCCGCAGCAGGAGGAGCTGCTCACCCGTCTCGTGGAGAAGGAGGGGCGCCTCGGCCGCAAGAACCGGAAAGGCTTCTACGATTATCCGGAGGCGGGACAGAAGCGTCTCTGGCCCGGCCTCAAGGACCTGCAGTCGAAGCGCGTGGAGCCCGAACTCGTCGACATGCAGGAGCTGAAGCAGCGTCTGCTGGTCACGCAGGCACTGGAGGCCGCGCGGACCTTCGAGGAGGGCGTGATCACCGATCCCCGCGAGGCGGATGTCGGGTCCATCCTGGGCTTCGGCTTCGCGCCCTATACGGGTGGCGCTCTGTCCTACATCGACTTCATGGGCACGAAGGCCTTCGTGGCTCTGTGCCAGAAGCTGCAGGAAAAGCACGGCGACCGCTTCGCCCCGCCGCGCATCCTTCTCGACATGGCAGCCTCCGGGGACACCTTCTATGGCCGTGCCTCGGCGAAGAAGGCGGCCTGAGCCTCAGCGTCCATCGTCCTCACCGGCGCCCGGCCTGTGAGGACGATCGGCACGGCCCGGGGCTTCGAGCGGGAGGTCCGGGACAGCCCCCCGAAGGGAGGAAGAGGAAATCTTGACCAACCCTCCGCGGCGTCTCAAGACATGAGGACGGACACGACGGAGCCATCGCCATGAAGTCGCATTTCGCCATGATGGCGGCCTATAACGCATGGTGCAACGAGCGCATCTACGAAGCGGCCGCGCGGTTGCCGGAGACGGATTATCACGCGGACCGGGGGGCGTTCTTCAAGTCGGTGAGCGGCACATTGAACCATCTTCTCGCCACCGACCGCATCTGGCTCAAGCGCTTCACGGGCAAAGGCGAGGCCCCGGACCGGCTCGATGCGGTCCTGTTCGACGACCTGTCCGATCTCTGGTCGGCGCGCCGGAGCGAGGACGAGCGGATCATCGCCTATGTCGAAGGCCTGTCCGAGGTGGATCTTGCCGGGAGGATCCGTTACCGGAGCCTCACGAATCCCACCGAGATCGAGCAGCCGCTTGCTCCCGTTCTCGCGCATTTCTTCAATCATCAGACACATCACCGCGGCCAGGTCCATTGTCTCCTCACCGGCTTCGGTCTCGACGCGCCGGTCCTCGATCTCGTCGCCTTCCAGCGATCGAGCGGCATGGGAATGGCATGAATCTCTGGCTGCGCCTGCTGTCCCTCGTCATCGCCTCGTTCCTCAGGCCGAGGATCGACCCGGCAACGGATGTCTCTCGCCTGAAATTCCGCGTGTGGCTGCACGATCTCGACACGTCGCTCCACATGAACAATGGGCGCTACTGGACCCTCATGGATCTCGGCCGTACCGATATCATGATCCGTTCCGGTCTCTGGCGGCCCATCCTCGCGCATGGCTGGGTGCCGGTCGTGAGCGCAGGCCAGATCCGGTATCGCCGCGAGATGCGGCTGTTCCAGGCCTTTACCTTGGAAACCCGCATTCTCACCTGGTCCGAAACCCATGTGGTCATCGAGCATCGGGTGATCTCGCAGGGCGGCGACGGTAATCCGATCCTCAATGCCATCGCCCTGGTCCGGGCCGGGCTCTATGACCGGGCCGTGAAAGGCTACGTTCCCATGGCGCGGCTGTTGGGCGAAATCGGAATCGGGACCGCGCCTCCGGACGCTGGTCCCGAGGTCGAGGCGTTCCTTCATGCAGAAGAGACGTTGAAGAGAGCGGCGTGATGGTCCAAGGTTGGTCTGGTTCCTTCAGCCTGAACTGCGAAGCTTGAGACTCATGCCCCGTGTCATCGATTACTACTTTTCGCTCGTGAGCCCCTGGGCCTATATCGGCCATGCGCCCTTCATGGACATCGTGCAGCGGCACGGGGTAGAGGTGAACTACAAGCCCGTTTTCCTGGGCCGCGTCTTTTCCGAGACGGGCGGATTGCCGCTGAGCCAGCGTCACCCGGTCCGCCAGCGCTATCGCCTCGTGGAGCTGCAGCGCTGGCGCGAGAAGCGCAACCTGTCCTTCAACATCAATCCGAAGCACTGGCCCTTCGATGTGAACTTGGCCGACCGCTATGTGATTGCGATCTCGACGACGGGCAAGAGCCCCGATGCTTTCCTGCGCCGCGCCTTCTCCGCCATTTGGGAAGAAGAGCGCAACCTTGCCGATCCGCTCGTGCTCTCGGAGCTTGCCGAGCAGGCGGGGCTGGATTCGTCCGCGTTGATGGACATCGCCACCGGCAGCACGACCGAGGCGATCTACGCGCTCAACCTCGAGAATGCCGTGGCGAACGACGTCTTCGGGTCGCCGGCCTATGTGCTCGATGGCGAGGTGTTCTGGGGACAGGACCGTCTCGACCTGCTCGATGACGCCCTCGCCAGTGGCCGTGCTCCCTATAAGCCTACCGCCTGAGGCCTTCATGCAGCAGAGGACCATCGGGCTCATCGGCGGGATGAGTTGGGAAAGCTCGGCCGAGTATTACCGCATCATCAACGAGGACGTGCAGAGGCGCCTGGGCGGCGTGCATTCGGCGCGCAGCCTCATGCTGTCCGTCGATTTCGACGAGATCAAGCAGCTTCAGCACGCCGGCGACTGGGACAGGCTCGCCGAGACGATGAAGGATGCGGCTCTTCGCCTGGAGCGGGCGGGCGCGGACTTCATCGTGTTGTGCACCAACACGATGCATCGTCTCGCGGACGCAATCACGTCGTCCGTGCGCATTCCGCTGCTGCATATCGCCGATCCCACCGCGGAGAAGATCAAGGCAGCCGGCATCCGGCGCGTCGGTCTGCTCGGAACGGCCTTCACCATGGAGCAGGATTTCTACAAGGGCCGCCTGCAATCCCTCCACAATCTCGACGTGATCGTTCCCGACGCCGCCGACCGGCAGGTGGTGCATGACATCATCTACAAGGAACTCGTGCTCGGCCGGATCGATCCCCGGTCCCGGGAGGCCTATCGTGCCGTCATCGCGCGCCTGATCGAGAACGGCGCGGAGGCGGTCATTCTCGGCTGCACCGAAATCATGCTGCTGGTTTCTGACGAGGACAGCGCGGTGCCGCTCTTCGACACCACGACGATCCACGCGATCGCGGCCGTCGATCACGCGCTCGGCGCGTGATCATTCGCTCGTCGCGTCACTCCGCGGCTACGCGGGTGGCGCGCCATTGGGTCAGCAAGGCGCGGAGGGCTGCGGGCTTCAGCGGCTTGTTGAGCACATGCACATGCATGGCGGCGGCGGCGTCGCGCACGGTCGGCGTGCGGTCCGCGGTCACGAGAACGGCGGGCGTGTCGACCTGCGTTTTCCAGCGCAGGGCCTTGATGAGTTCAAGGCCATCCGTGTCGTCGAGATGGTAATCCGCGATGATGACTTCGGGCAGGGCCTTGTTGCTCCGGAGGACATTGTGGGCCGTTTCGAGGTCCGAGGCCGTCCACACGTCGCAGCCCCAGCCCGACAGCAGCAGCCGCATTCCTTCCAGGATGGCAGGTTCGTTGTCGATCACCAGAACATGCAGGCCTGAAAGAACGGTCGTCGGAGCCTTGGGAGGCTCGGGCGCCGCAACGGTCTCCGGCAGCGCCGCGACGACCGGGACCTCGACGCGGAACACCGATCCGCGTCCCACCTCCGACTTGAGGGTGATCGGATGTTTGAGCACTCGCCCGATGCGCTCCACGATGGAGAGACCGAGTCCTAGGCCGCGCGCCGCTTTCGCTCCCTGATCGAGGCGCTGGAATTCGCGGAAGACGATCCGCTGTTTCGAGGGCGGAATGCCGAGGCCGGTATCCCAAACCTCCAGAACGAGATGGGTGCCATGCCGCCTTGCGCCGACGAGGACGCGGCCCGTCGGCGTGTACTTGATGGCGTTGGAGACGAGGTTCTGCAGCAATCGGCGCAGCAGGCGCCGGTCCGAGCGCACGGTGAGCGAGGGGGGCACGAAGGTGAGCGTCAGGCCCTTTTCCTTCGCGATGGGGTCGAATTCGCGCTGAAGCTGACGGAAGAGTTCGTCCATGCGGAAGCTCGACCATTGCGGCTTCATGGCGCCGGTATCGAGACGGGAAATGTCGAGGATGGCGGTGAGGATCTCCTCGACGGCGTCCAGTGACGCGTCGATGTTCTCGGCGAGCGTGGCATCGCCGGCTTCGCGATCACGCTCCACGAGCGAAGTCGCGTAAAGGCGCGCCGCGTTGAGCGGCTGCAGAATGTCGTGCGAGGCTGCGGCCAGGAACCGCGTCTTGGAAATATTCGCCTCGTCGGCTTCCGCTTTCGCGCTGCGCAAGGCTTCGTTGAGGCGCGTCAGCTCCTCGGTCCGCTCGCGCACGCGCTGCTCGAGCGTCTCGTTGGCGCGACGGCTTTCCTCCTCCGCGAGAACCGCCTCGGTGACATCCGTATAGGTCGTGACATGCCCGCCGTCCGGCAGGAGGTTCGAGCGGATCTCGATGACTTTTCCGGATGGAAAGAGCTTGAGGCGCACGGGTTCCACGTCATGCTGAAACGAGTGCAGGCGCGCAGCCACCTGTTCGTCGATCTTGCCGGGGCCATAGGAGCCGCGCGCGGCGTTGTAGCGGACGATCCGCTCCATGCCGATTCCGACCTGAACGAAGTTGGGCGGCATATCGTAAAGATCGATGAAGGCCTGGTTCCAGGCCAGAAGCCGCAGGTCTCGGTCGATGACCGTGATGCCCTGCTTGGCGTAGTTGAGGGCATGCTGAAGAAGGTCGCGGCTGTGCTGGATCGCGGCGGAGGCATCATCGAGCAGCTTGAGCGCGGCCTCGGTCGAGACGGTGCGGCGCCGCAGGAGAAGCGACAGCGCCAGGCGTGAGGACGCCGTGCCGATGGCGGAGGCCAGCAGGTGTTCCGCATAGCGCAGGAGATGGATGTCGGCCTCTGCCCGCGGCTCGAGCGTCTGGCCCCGGCTGTGGCTGAAGCCTTCAAAGGAGCGTGTGGTGCGCTCTTCGCCGAGATAGCGTGAAACCGTCGCGCGCAACTCGTCGACGGTCACGCTGGCGCGAAAGAGGCGGAAGCTCGGTGTCGCGGAGGTATGCGGCTCGCCGACGAAGACATTCGCCTGAATCTGCTCCATCGCCGTCACGGGCCGCCACAGCGAGAACCCGATATAGCAGAGGATGTTGAGCGTCAGGCTCCAGACGACGCCATGGGTGAGCTGGGGCAGATCCACGCCGAAGAGGGCGGTCGGTTTCAGGGCCTCGATGCCGAACGGCCCGGAAACCACTACGTCGGACCAGAACACGCCGTCCCAGACGAGGCTCGGCAGCAGGAGCGTGTAGAGCCATGTGAGAAATCCCACGATCAGGCCCACGCTCGCGCCGAGCGCCGTGCCGCGTGACCAGATCAGGCCGCCGAGAAAGGCAGGGGCCACCTGCGCGATGGCGGCGAAGGACAGAAGGCCGATGGCCGCGAGCGCCGCCTCGCCGGATGCGCGGTAATAGGCATAGCCCAGCAGGATGACGAGCACGATCGAGATACGCCGCACGGCGATGACGAAACCGCCCGGGTCGACCCCGGCGAAGGCGCGCCTGCGCAGGACGACGGGCATGACGAGGTGGTTGGAGATCATCACGGCCACGGCCACGGAATCCACGATCACCATGGCGGTCGCCGCCGAGAACCCGCCGAGGAACGTCAGAACGGCGATCGTGCCAGCCTGATCGGCGAGGGGCAGCGCCAGCACGGTCATGTCGCGGTCGATCCCGTCCGTCGGGAACATCGCAAGGCCCGCCAGCGCGATCGGAATCACGAAAAGATTGATGAGAACGAGATAGAGCGGGAACATCCAGGCGGCCCGCTTCAGGTCCCGGATGGAATGGTTCTCCACCACGGTCACATGGAATTGGCGCGGCAGCAGCAGGGCGGCGCAGCTCGAGAGAAGAACGAGGGTGATATAGCTGCCGAAGCCCGAGGTTCTCTCCATCAGGCTGTCCGTCGTGCCGAGAGAGACGAGGCGCTCCTTGATCCCAGCATAGCCGTCGAACATCACGAAAGTCACGTAGCCGCCGACGATCAGGAACGCGACGAGCTTCACAATGGACTCGACCGAGATCGCCATGATGAGGCCGTCCTGATGCTCCGTCGCATCGGGGTGGCGTGTGCCGAAGGCGACGGCGAAGCCCGCGAGCACGAGAGCGACGATGAGCGCGAGATCCCCGATGAAGGGCAGGTTCGGGGGCGGCATTCCGTCGGCTTTGGTGATGAAGACGTCGAGGGAGGCCGAGACCGCCTTCAGTTGAAGCGCGATATAGGGAACGGAGCCGACAAGCGCGATCAGGCTGACGATGGCGGCGACGCGTTCGCTCTTGCCGTAGCGGGCGGCCACAAAGTCGGCGATGGAGGAGATGTTCTGCATCTTGGCCACCCGGATCACGCGCCCGACGAGGGCGTGCCCGAAGGTGATCACCAGGATGGGGCCGATATAGATCGCCAGGAAGTCGAGCCCGGAGCGGCTTGCGAGCCCCACGGACCCGAAGAAGGTCCAGGAGGTGCAATAGACGGCAAGAGCCAGCGCGGAGATGGTGGAGCGGTAGGGCCCCTGGACGAAGCGCCTGCCTCCGTTGTCGCCCCAATAGGCGACCGTGAACAGAAAGCAGAGATAAACCAGCGCCGATAAAACTACCGCCCAGGTGGCGACCATATGCTTTGAACCCTTACGAGGAAGCTGCCATCAGCTTTACCCTCGTCAAGGGCCGAGCGCCACTAGCAGGACAGCGCAGGCAGGTAGCGATCTCACTCTCTTGGTGTGAATTGATATTCTGTCCAACGTATTATCGGATCTCTGGAATGAGCTCATATGAGGATCATCGCATTCCAGGAGATCCTCATGATCGACGCACGTACCGCCCCCTATGCCGCGCTTGTTCTGCGCGTCACCCTCGGCATTCTGTTTCTGGCCCATGCAGGCCTCAAGATCGTCGTCTTCACGCCGGCCGGAACGGTCCAGTTCTTCCAGAGCCTCGGTCTGCCAGGGCTCCTCGCCTATGTGGTCATCCTCGCCGAGCTCGTCGGCGGCCTGGCCCTGATCGCCGGGTTCCATGCCCGTTGGGTGGCGCTCGCCCTCATCCCGATCCTCGTCGGGGCCATCGTTACGGTGCATGGTTCGGCCGGCTTCTTCTTCTCCAACCCGAACGGCGGCTGGGAATTCCTGGCGTTCTGGATCCTGGCGCTTGTCGCACAGGCCCTGCTCGGGGATGGGGCCTTTGCGCTCAGGTCCGGATCGGTGAGGGCTGCCCCCGCGTTATCCGTTCGTTCGGTCTGAGGCAGGTCGCCATGATCAAACCTATGTCGAATGAGAAAGCCGGAGTTCGGACTGCCCGCCCCATCCATCCGGGCGTCCGAATCGGCCATGTCCATCTGAAGGTTGCAAATCTCGAGCGCTCGCTCGCCTTCTATTGCGGCGTGCTCGGCTTCGAGCTGATCCAGCGCTACGGCACCCAGGCCGCCTTCGTTTCGGCAGGCGGCTACCACCACCATATTGGCCTGAACACCTGGGAGAGCGAGGGAGGCTCGCCGCCCCCTCCGGGGACCACCGGCCTTTACCACGTGGCTATCCTCTATCCCACGAGAGCCGCCTTGGCGGACGCCCTCTACCGTCTGGCCGAGGCGGGCATTCCGCTCCAGGGAGCGAGCGATCATGGTGTGAGCGAGGCGCTTTACCTGAGCGATCCGGACGGCAACGGCATCGAACTTTATGTGGACCGCCCGGAGGATCAGTGGCCGCGAAATGCGGACGGAGAGCTTCAGATGGTCACCCAGCGCCTGAACCTGCAGGATCTCCTGGCCGCTCGGGAGTCTTGACGGCCCTGGCATGGCCGGACACCTTCTGACCTTGGCAGGAAAGCCAAAGGAGGGTCCGGCCATGTGGAACGAGTTCAAGCAATTTGCCTTGCGGGGCAACGTGGTCGATCTGGCGATCGGCATCATCATCGGTGCCGCCTTCAGCAAGATCGTCGATTCCCTCGTCGGCGACATCTTCATGCCGATCGTCGGGGCCGTCACCGGCGGACTCGATTTCTCGAACTATTTCACGCCTCTGTCCGGCAATGTCACCGCAACGGCATTGAACGAAGCCAAGAACCAGGGCGCGGTGCTCGCCTGGGGCAATTTCGTCACCGTCGCCATCAATTTCATCATCATCGCCTGGATCCTGTTCCTGCTCGTCAAGGGCATGAATCGCCTGCAGCGCGCAGAGGACGCCAAGACCGGCACGGCGGACAAGCCGCCGGAAATCCCGGCCGACGTGAAGCTGCTCACGGAAATCCGCGATCTGATGAAGACCGGCCGTACTCTCTGATTCATCAAAGATCGCGATGGGACCCTTCGCTTCTTGTCATGAGTGTGAATCGAGGGCTTGCCTTCCGCGGGGGGACAGGTATCCCTGTTACCTGTTTGGCAAGGAACGGTCTTAGATGAACGCATCCGTCTCGGTTCCCTCGATCTTCAACCTGCGGCCGGAAGCGCAGCAGGCTCCCACCAGCGGCATCGTGGACGTGTTCTCCTACGGGCGCGGGCGACCCGGGATCATTCCACTCTGGGTCGGCGAAGGCGATCTCGCGACGCCGGCCTTCATCTGCGATGCGGCGTCCCGTTCCCTGCGGGACGGCGAGACCTTTTACACATATCAGCGCGGCATCCCCGAGCTGCGCCAGGCCATCGCGCAGTATCATGAAAAGGTCTATCGCAGGGCCTTCGACCCGGAGCGCTTCTTCGTGACGTCCGGCGGCATGCCCGCCATGCAGATCGCTTTCCGCATGGTGTGCGGCACGGGTGACGAGGTGCTGATCCCGACCCCCGCATGGCCGAATTTCGCGGGCGCCATCACGGTTGCCGGCGCCCGTCCCGTTCCTGTCCCCATGACCATCGACGCGAAGGGCTGGCACCTCGATTTCGAGCGGCTGGAGCGATCCATCACACCGCGCACCCGCGTCGTCGTCCTGAACTCCCCGTCCAATCCCACCGGCTGGATGGCAAGCCATGACGACCTGCGCACGGTGCTCGACATGGCGCGCCGTCACGGATTGTGGATCGTGGCGGATGAGATCTACGGTCGCTTCATCCATGATCCCGCGCTCGACATTGACGGGCGAGCGCCTTCCTTCCGTGACGTAATGGCGCCGGAGGACCGCATCCTTTTCGTTCAGACCTTTTCGAAGAACTGGGCGATGACCGGGTGGCGCCTCGGTTGGCTGGAGGCCCCGCCCGAGTTGGGACAGGTGGTCGAAAACCTGGTCCAGTACCAGACTTCCGGCACGCCGACCTTCATCCAGCGCGCGGGCGTTGCCGCCATCGAGCAGGGGGAAGCGTTCCTCGCCGACCAGATCGCGCGGGCCAAGCGGGGCCGCGACATCGTCAGCCGGCTCGCGGAGACGGGTCTCGTCGAGCTGCCGCCCCCCAATGGCGCCTTCTACGCCTTCCTCAAGATCAAGGGTGCGACGAACTCCAAGGACATCGCCTTCCGGCTCATCGACGAGGCGAATGTGGGCCTTGCTCCAGGAAACGCCTTCGGCGATGCGGGCGAGGGATACCTGCGCCTCTGCTATCTTCGGAAGGCTGAGGATCTGGAGGAGGCGGTGAGCCGCATCGGCGCGGCCCTGCCGAAGCTCGTCGCCTGAGGGCGAAGACCTGTCGTCACACGTTCTTGCATGCCACGCCCGCGAATCCGGCGGTTGACCTGAGCGCCGGGGGGCTTCATTGAGCGCACGGGCCTTTCAAGGCTTCCGTTCATTCTCGATATGCCCCTCATTCTTGCTCACCTCGCTCAGATCCTGATCGCCGGTCTCGGCGGCCTTGTCTTTTACTGGCTCGGCGTTCCGGCCGCATGGCTGTCCGGCGCCGCCATCGCGGCGGCCCTGTGGGGCTTGTCGGGATACTCCGTCCCCATGCCGCGGGCGCTCTCCGATGCGGCGATGCTCATCTCGGGGGCCGCGATGGGCGCGGGGGTCACCCCAGCCGCCATCGCCGCCATGGGGCGCTATCCGGGCAGTCTCGCGCTTCTGGTCCTTGGCGTCGCGGCCATCTCATGGATGTCCACGCTCTGGCTGACGCGGGTCTCGGGCTGGCGCACGGCCGATGCCGTGTTGGCCTCCGTGCCCGGCGCACTCTCGACGGTGCTTGCCGTCGCTGCGGACCGCAAGGCGGATGTGCCTTCCGTCGCCATCGTGCAGAACCTGCGCCTGTTCGTGCTGATCGCACTGTTGCCGAGCATCGTCGTGGTGACCGGGGGAGGGGGCAACACGAATGCGCTGATCGGGCAGGGCATGCCCATCGAAAGCCCAGGCGGTCTGGCAGTCATCCTGTTCGGCGGGCTTGCCCTCGGTCTTGTCTTCAAGTGGCTGAAGGTCGCCGCTCCGATCCTGCTGGGCTCGATGGTCGTCAGCTCGGCCAGTCACGGCACCGAACTCGTCACCGGCGTCATTCCGCCCGAGATCGCAACCGGCGGTCTCGTGCTGATCGGCCTCTTCATCGCGGAGCGTTTCCGCCATATTCAGCGTTCGACCTTGAGGCGCGCGATCGTCGCGGCATTAGGCTCCTTCTCCGTCGGCATGGGCGTTGCCGTGATCTTCTCCGCGCTCGCGGCCTGGGCGGCGGACGTCAGCTTCGCCAACAGCCTTGTCGCCTTTGCGCCCGGCGGCTTGGAGGCCATGACCGTGCTCGCGCTCATTCTCGGCCTCGATCCGCTCTACGTGGGCGTCCACCATCTCGTGCGCTTTCTCAGCATCGGGCTGATTCTGCCGGTCCTGATCGGCTGGCTGCAGCGAAGAGGCGTCTGATCCCGAACTGATTCAGGGCCGCTCGTTTCGCAGCCGCTCGACCGCCTCCATCCGCGGCTTCGCGGTTTTCCAGAGGCGCTTCGTCACGGCGGCCACGAGCGCCTCCGTGATGAGCAGCAGGCCCGCCGACGAATCCCAGTTGGATGGGGCCACGATATGGGCCGGCAGCACGTGGCGGGCGACGCGAGCGATCGGCGAGAGCCAGGGATCCGTGAGCAGGACGACCGTCGCGCCCTGCTTCGCGGCCGTCTCGCACAGGGCGGTGACATCCTCCTGGTATCGGCGGATGTCGAAGGCCACGATCACGTCCTTCTTGCCGATCTCGATCATCCGGTCGCGCCAGATCGCTGACTGACCTTCGACGAAATCCACATGGCTGCGCACGATGCGGAAATGACTCGCCGCATAGCGCGCCAATGCGCCTGTGAAGCGCCCGCCCGTGAAGTGGGTCGGGCGCCGCTCATCGCTCAACAGTTCCACCACCGCGTCGAATTCGGCGGGAGCGATGTTCTCCACCGTAGACCGCAGATTGCCGATCACGGTCTCGGCGAAAGAGGCCAGCGCCGGGGCACCCTGGGCCCTGTCGGAGGGGCCGGCCTTGGCGAGAGGCGAGAGGAGCTGGGCCTCCAGTTCCTCTCGCAGGTGCTTCTGGAACTCCGGAAAGCCACCGAACCCCAGCCGGTTCACGAATCGCAGGACGGACGGCGCGGAAATCCCGGCGCGGGTGGCGAACTCCGCCACGGTGTCCAGTCCGGCGAAGGGATAATGGCTCAGCAGCAAATGCGCTGCCCGCTTCTCGCTGAGCGTAAAGGAATCCATCTCGAGGCGAACGCGCTCGGCGAGGCTCGGAGGGTTCAGGGGAGGGACGCTGCTGTCGCTTTTCATGATGGAATGTTACGAATCCCTCCTTGACGGCCTGCCAAAGCTGTACCAAAAATTTCAGACAAGAAAAACCTGAAAGAAACGTACTAAACGTTCAAAGAGGGGTCCCAACCTGTCCCGGCAGGGCAAACGGAGGCCGCATGGTCCATGCGCGTCGGATGACAACCGGCAAGAAGGCGGCCGTTTCGGTCGCGGATCCGGTTGCTCTCGTGGAGAATCCCCAGGGGCGCTCCCCGATCCTGCTCATCTGCGAGCACGCTTCGAGGCACCTTCCTGACCGTTATGGGACGCTCGGCCTGACCCCAGAGCAGCTCGAGAGCCATATCGCCTGGGACCCCGGAGCCATCGGGGTGGCGAAGTTGCTGTCCCAGCGGCTCGATGCGCCGCTGATCCATGCGGGCATCTCGCGCCTGGTGCTTGATCTCAACCGCGATCCCTCGGCGCCCGATTCCATCGCGACGCTCAGCGAATGCACGACCATTCCCGGCAACCTGAATTTCGATCCGGATGAACGGGCCTACCGCGTCCGCGAAGTCTACGACGTGTTCCATGGCACGGTGAGCCGCTTCGTCGAAGCCCGCATCGCCGCAGGGCAGACGAGCAGCATCGTCACCATTCACTCGTTCACGCCGGTTTACCGGGGCGTCTCGCGCCCATGGCATGTCGGCCTCATCTTCAACCGAGACGAACGCTTCGCGCGCAGCGTCGAGGCTGGGTTGCGCAGCGATCCGGCCCTCGTCGTGGGCATGAACGAACCCTATTCGCCAGCGGACCGGGTGTTCCACACCCTCGAGCGCCATGCCGAGAGGCGAGGGCTCGCGCCGCTGATGATCGAAATCCGCAATGATCTGATCCGCACGAAAGACGGACAGGCGTCGTGGGCTCAACGTCTTGCGCCGCTTTTGAGGGAGGGGGCGCGGACGCTGTAACGGACTGCCGTGGCGCATGAGGCGCCATGGTTCGAGAGGCAGACTATTCGTGGAGGAAGAGTCTATGTCAGTCGGACAGGGAAGTTCCGGGGTTCACGCCCCACCGGCCGGAGCGCAGAGCGCCGGCATCACCTATACCACCGTCGATGATACCTATTTCGAGGCGCGGCGCCTCAAGCGCCATGCGCGCGTGTGGTCGCTTTGGGCGCTCGGCGTGGGGGCGGTGATCTCAGGCCATTACTCAGGCTGGAATCTGGGCCTCGCCAACGGCTTCGGCTCCATGTTCTTCGCCACCATCATCATCGCCGTCATGTATCTGGGCCTGACCTTCTCCATCGCGGAGATGTCGCCGGCCCTGCCGCATACGGGCGGCGCCTATTCCTTCGCGCGCACCTCCATGGGGCCGTGGGCGGGATACATCACGGGCATCGCGGAGAACATCGAGTTCGTGCTGACGCCGGCCGTCATCGTGTTCTTCATCAGCTCGTACCTCTCGGCGATCTTCGAGACGGCGCCCGCCTTCCAGCCGGTCTACTGGATCCTCTGTTATGCCCTGTTCGTGGGGCTCAATATCGTCGGCGTCGAGCTGTCCTTCAGAGTGACGGTGACCGTCACCCTGATGGCGCTCGCCGTGCTGGCATTCTTTTACGGGTCGGTCCTGCTCTCCGGCCAGATCGACTTCTCGCGCTGGGCCCTGAACATCGGAGCCGACGGCGCTGAGCTGCCGAGCGGCGGCGGTCCGTTCCTCCCCCATGGCGTCATCGGCATTCTGGCCTCGCTGCCGTTCGCAGTCTGGCTGTTCCTCGCCATCGAGCAGCTGCCGCTCGCGGCCGAGGAGTCGCACGATCCGCAGGCCGACATGCCGAAAGGCATCATCGCCGGCATCCTGACCCTCATCGCCTCCGCGTTCCTCGTGCTCTTCCTGAACACGAGCATTGCGCCGGGCGCTGCGGGCCTCGGCAAGTCGGGCGAGCCGTTGCTCGACGGGTTCCGCACCCTGTTCGGGACGGATATTGCGAAGATCCTCGCAGCGATCGCCGTGATCGGCCTCATCGCCTCGTTTCACACCATCATCTTCGCCTTCGGGCGTCAGATCTACTCGCTCTCGCGGGCAGGGTACTTTCCGAGCGTCCTGTCGGTAACCCATGGCGCACGAAAGACGCCGCACATCGCCCTGATCACGGGCGCGGTCGTCGGCCTCTTGGTGATGATGATCATCTGGTTCTCCCTGGGAGCGGATGCGGGCGGAGCCCTGATCGGCGGCACGCTCCTCAACATGGCGGTGGCGGGCGCGATGCTGGCCTACTTCATGCAGGGCATGTCCTATATCGTGCTCAAGAAGAAGTTCCCGCATCTGCACAGGCCGTATTCGAGCCCGTTCGGTATCGCCGGCGCCGTGATCTGCATGATCATCGCCGCCGTGACGCTCGTCTTCCAGTTTTCCGATGCGGCGTTCCGCACGGCGGTCATGGGCGTTGCGATCTACTACGCGGTCATGATGGGATACTTCCTGATCCACGGGCGGCACAAGCTCATCCTCTCGCCGGAAGAAGAGTTCGCCGTCTCCAAGGGCGAGGCCGAGTACAAGTCCTATTGATTGCAGTCCGGGAGCGCGCATGATGTGCGCTCCCTTCATCCGTCTCGATGGGGTTTCGAGCATGACCGCTCCCAGAGTTAAGAACGCCGCCGATGCCATGGAATACGTGCGCAGCCGCGACTTGCCTTTCGTGAAGATCGGCCTGACCGATGTCGACGGCATCATGCGCGGCAAGTACATGGCCCGCGACAAGTTCGAATCCGCGCTCGAGAAAGGGTTCGGCTTCTGCGACGTGGTGCTCGGCTGGGACTCCAACGATCAACTTTACGACAACACGACCCTGACCGGCTGGCACACGGCCTACCCGGATGCGACGGCGCGGGTGCTGCCCGAGACCATGCGCCTCATCCCCTTCGAGAACGACCTGCCGTTCTTCCTGGCCGAGTTCGAGGGATACGCGGAGCCGGCCTGCCCGCGTGGCGTCCTGCGGCGGGTGCTGAAGAAGGCAGAGGATATGGGCTTTTCCGTCTCCGCCGCCGCCGAATTCGAGTTCTTCCTCTTCGAGGAAACGCCTCATTCCGTCCGCGAAAAGGATTATCGCAATCTGAAGAACATCACGCCGGGTTTCTTCGGCTATTCCGTGCTGCGCTCCGGCGTCCACGCGGATTTCTATCACGAGCTTCTCGACCTCGCGAACAGGATGGATTTCGAGATCGAGGGCCTGCACACGGAAACCGGTCCGGGCGTTCTGGAAGCTGCGATCCGTGTGGACGACGCATTGCGCGCGGCCGACAAGGCGGCCCTGTTCAAGACCTACACGAAGATCCTCGCGCAGCACCGCGGCTGGATGGCCACCTTCATGGCCAAATGGTCCCGCGACTGGCCCGGTCAGTCGGGCCATCTGCATTCGTCCCTGCGCGACCTCGGCACGGGCAAGGGCGCCTTTTACGATGCGGGCGGCAAGCACGGCATGTCGGACATCATGCGCTGGTATGTGGGCGGTCAGCAGAAGCTGATGCCCGAGATCCTCGCCATGGTGGCGTCGACGGTGAACAGCTATACCCGCCTCATTCCGGGTTTCTGGGCGCCCACCGATTCCGCCTGGGGCGTGGAGAACCGCACCACGGCGCTGCGCGTCATCCCAGGCTCGGAGAAGTCCCAGCGCGTGGAGTACCGGGTCGCCGCCGCGGACATCAACCCCTATATCGCCCTCGCCGCCGCCATCGGCTCCGGCCTCTGGGGCATCGAGAACCGCGTCGATCCGGGCGAGCCGATCGAAGGGAACGCCTATGCGGTGGAGCACCCCAAGGAGCGCGCTCTGCCGCGTTCCTTGGGTGAGGCCGCTGAGAGGCTGAAGAATTCACAGGCCGCGCGCCAGCTTTTCGGCGACACCTTCGTCGATCATTACGCGGCGACGCGCGAATGGGAGGAGAGGGAGGCCCGAAAGGCCATTACCGACTGGCAGCTCGCCCGCTACTTCGAAATCATCTAGGAATCCTGTAAAACTTTCATCGCCGTCATGCGCCTTGTCCTCCCCTAAAGGGGAGGGGGCCTATTCTGAAGGAGACGGCCAGATGGCCGAGACCGATATCGTCTGCATTTCACCGATCGATGGGCGCGAGCTGGTCCGCCGCCCCATCATGTCCGATGCGGCCATCGACGCGGCGATCACCGCTGCCCGCGACGCGCAGAAAGCATGGCGTCACGTGCCGCTGGCCGAGCGCGCGAGCAAAGTCTCGGCGTTTCTCGATGCGCTGCTCGCCATGAACCAGGAGGTCGTGCCGGAGATCGCCCAGATGATGGGCCGCCCGGTGCGCTACGGCGGCGAGTTCCGCGGCGTCGAAGAGCGCGCGCGCCATATGATCCGCATCGCGGAGAAGAGCCTTCGGGATATTCCCGCCGATGACGAGAAGCCGGGCTTCCGCCGCATGATCAAGCGCGAGCCGGTCGGTCTCGTGCTGGTCGTCGCTCCGTGGAATTATCCCTATCTCACGGCCATCAACACCATCGTGCCGGCGCTCATGGCCGGCAACGCGGTGCTTCTGAAGCACGCGTCCCAGACGGTGCTCGCGGGCGAGCGCTTCCAGATGGCGATGGATCGCGCGGGCATGCCGAAAGGCCTGTTCCAGAACATGCATCTCAGCCACGACCAGACGAGCCGGATCTTGAGCGGCGGCCTCGTGGATCATTGCAACTTCACGGGCTCGGTGACCGGCGGGCGCGCCATCGAGCGCGCGGCGGCGGGCACCTTCACGTCGCTCGGCCTGGAACTCGGCGGCAAGGATCCCGCCTATGTGCGCGAGGATGCGAATCTCGACCATGCCATCGAGAACCTGGTCGACGGTGCGTTCTTCAACTCGGGCCAATGCTGCTGCGGCATCGAGCGGATCTACGTGCACGAGAGGCACTATGATCGCTTCGTTGAAGGCGCGGTCGATCTGGTGAACAAGTATGTGCTCGGCAACCCGCTGGAGGATGCGACCACGCTCGGCCCGATGGCGCACAAGCGCTTCGCGGATCTCGTGCGCGAGCACAATGTGGAAGCTGTGGCGAAGGGCGCGAAGGCGCATATCGACGCGAAGAACTTCCCTGCGGATATCGGCAATACCGCCTATCTCGCGCCCCAGGTTCTGACGAACGTCGACCACAGCATGAGCGTCATGCGCGAGGAGAGTTTCGGCCCCACCGTCGGCATCATGAAGGTGAACGGCGACGAGGAGGCGATCCGCCTCATGAACGATTCACCTTACGGCCTCTCCGCCGCCATCTGGACCTCCGATGTGGAGGCCGCAGAGGCCATCGGCGAGAAGCTCGAAACCGGCACCGTCTTCATGAACCGCTGCGACTATCTCGATCCCGCTCTCGCCTGGACCGGCGTGAAGGATACGGGCCGCGGCGCAAGCCTGTCGCGCCTTGCCTACGAGTCGCTCACCCGTCCGAAATCCTACCACCTCCGTCAGATCTGATCGAAGCCATCATGACCACTTCTCCGCGCTCCAACTGGAACTATCCCACCGCAATCCGCTTCGGCGCAGGCCGTATCTCGGAACTGGCAGAGGCCTGCAAGTCCGTGGGCATGCAGGCGCCGCTCATCGTCACGGATCCGTTCCTGGCGACTCAAGCCATGACGAAGGCTGCGCTTGACCAGCTCAACGCCGCAGGCCTGAGGGCTGCGATCTTCTCAGACGTCAAGCCGAACCCGGTCGAGACGAACGTGTACAGGGGCATCGAGGTTCTTCGCTCCGGCAGGCACGACGGCGTCGTTGCTTTCGGCGGCGGCTCGGCGCTCGATGCGGGCAAGGTCATCGCCTTCATGGCGGGCCAGACCCGTCCCATGTGGGATTTCGAGGATGTCGGCGATTGGTGGACCCGCGCGGATCCGAAAGGGATCCTGCCGATCATCGCCGTTCCGACGACGGCCGGAACGGGATCGGAAGTGGGACGCGCAGGCGTCATCACTCAGGAGGCGACCCACACCAAGAAGGTGATCTTCCACCCGCTCATGATGCCGAAGATCGTGATCTGCGATCCGGAGCTGACAATCGGCATGCCGC
This sequence comes from Microvirga sp. HS2, assembly GCF_055792805.1. NCBI lineage: Bacteria > Pseudomonadati > Pseudomonadota > Alphaproteobacteria > Hyphomicrobiales > Methylobacteriaceae > Microvirga > Microvirga sp. HS2. The sequence continues at coordinate 25,607 of NZ_JBVVAJ010000015.1, read as the reverse complement.
CTCACATCACGGCGGGGACGGGCCTCGATGCGCTCGCCCATTGCATCGAAGCCTATTGCGCGCCGGGCTATCACCCGATGGCCGAGGGCATCGCTGTCGAGGGCATCCGCCTCGTGAAGGAATACCTGCCGCGCGCCTATCGGGACGGCAAGGACATCGAAGCCCGCGCGCAGATGATGTCCGCCGCCGCCATGGGGGCCACCGCTTTCCAGAAGGGGCTCGGCGCGATCCACGCGCTCTCGCATCCGACCGGTGCTCTCTACGATACGCATCACGGCCTGACCAACGCGGTCTTCATGCCTTACGTGCTGATCTATAATCGCCAGGCCATCGAAAAGAGGATCGAGCGGCTGGCCGCCTATATCGGCCTTCAGCCGTCCTTCCAGGCTTTCCTCGATTGGGTGCTGCAGCTGCGCAAGGATCTCGGCGTGCCGCATACGCTGGAGGGCTTGAAGGTCGACAGCGCCCGCTTCGACGAAATGTCGGAGATGGCGCTCAACGATCCCACCGCTGGCGGCAATCCCGTGCCGATCACCAAGGAGAGCGCCCGCAAGCTCTTCGAGGATGCGCTGTCCGGACGGCTCTGAGATCGAGCGATAGAATGCATGCGAAGGGAGAGGCTTGCCTCTCCCTTTTTGCTCTCGCTTTATTGAGCGGTATGTGACGCTTCGACCTCGATGAGCTTTCCCTGACGCTCTTCGATGTAGGGTTTTCCGCCGCTGCATGTGGTGACTTGGTTCGCGCACGCGCCGCTCACCCAACCTCGCGCCTTACGTCCATCCGGCGTTTCCAGATCCACATCGATGAAGGAGCCACTGCAGCTATAAATGCGCCTGATGACGATCTCGCTCGGCCCCCAAGCGGAATCTGCGTCTGGGGCTGACACCAACTCCATAACCGTCGGTGCATCGGCTTTTGGGGCAGAGCGAAGCCACGGATCTTCTGGTGCAAAGCGCGCGAGGCTTGCCGCGATCCAGCCAGGGCCTTCAAAGAGCTGTTTCTCGTCGAGGTCATAGCCTGCCCAGAAGGCATTGATAATGAGGAGCCAGCCCTTGACGGAGCCAATCACCCGAAACTCAGGGCCGATGTTCGTGCCAGCCTCTGCGCGCTCGCCCGGAATTGTGCCGATAACAGGAGCATGGCGACTGGGAGCCGCTCTGATGTTCGTTCCCTTCGGATCCGTGTCCGTCGAATAAGCGCCCAGCCAGCACAAATGAATGCCAGGGTTGTAGCCTGGAGCGTGCGCAACCGCAGCGGGCATTTGCGCCGGCTCCAGAAGCTGTCGCTCCTTGCCATGAACGGCAACCGCCGAGAGAAAGAGGGAGATTCCTAACGTGTAGGCTTTCAGTTTAGCCGCCATTCAGACATTGTAATAAAGTATCATTATGTTGACAAGTTGCATGCCGGCATGCGTTGGGAGTGCTCCACTCCTGTTAGACGGCTCTCAAAGGAATGAGCACCGCTATGATGAATAGCGGCGCTCCCACGCTTGAAACGCGTACCGGTTGATTACGCAGCCTTTGCCTTTACCTGCAGCGACGCCTTGTGCTGCGTGCGAAGGGCTTTGAGGCTTTCGGCCCATTTGTGCAGTTCGTCCAGCATCGTCGCGGCCGAGGTCTTGTAGATGTCGGCGGGCTTCAACTGCCCGTTTTCCAGGTTCTGGAACACCATCGGCATCGGCACGCCTTCCGGGATCGGCATCATCTTGAACGTGGTGAGGATCTGCTTGGTGACCTGCACGGCGCGCATGCCGCCCGAAATGCCGCCATAGCTCACGAAGCCCGCGGGCGTGTAGTTCCATTCGAGCGCCAGGTAGTTGAGGGCGTTCAGAAGCGAAGGCGGCGGCCCGTAATTGTATTCGGGCGTCACGAAGACGAAGGCGTCGGCGGAAGCCACGCTCTCGCTCCAGGCCCTGGTGTGGGCATGGTGATAGTTCCTCAGGCGCGGATGCTCGGGTTCGTCGAAAACGGGCAGGTTGAAATCGGCCAGATCCACCAGAACAGGGTCGAACTTGCCATGCTGGGCGGCGAACTCGTTGAACCATTGCGCGATGCCGGGGCCGACGCGGCCGGGGCGCGTGCTGGCCACGATGGTGTGGAGCTTGAGCGTCATCTTGAATCCTGAATTTGCAACAGACGGGAACAGACCTTAAGTTCCCTTACGTAACCAGGGCTCATTAGGTAACTTGGTGGGCCTTGTGCAAGGAGGCACTTTCATGTCACCCAGTCACATCCATGTGCCCACCGATTGTCATACGGTCACGGAGATCCTCTCCCGCGTCGGCGACAAGTGGAGCGTCCAGGTCGTGGTGCAGCTTGGGAGCGGCCCTAAGAGATTCAATGAGTTACGCCGCGTCGTCGGTGGAATTTCGCAGCGGATGCTGACCCTGACCTTGCGCGGTCTGGAGCGCGACGGGCTCGTCACGCGCACGGTCTATCCCACGATCCCGCCCCGGGTGGAGTACCGGCTCACAGAGCTGGGTTGCAGCCTGCTCAAGACTGTGAGGGCCCTCGGCTCATGGGCCATCGAGAACCGGGATCAGATTCTGAAGGCGCGCCGACGCTTCGATGAAGCGGCGGGCGCCGCTTCCCAGCCGGATGCCGCCTGAGGCGCAGCTCAGGCCGCCGCTTTGCTGTTGAGCACGTTCCATAGCGCGGAGGCGTGAAAATCCTCGATGGCGGCGTCCGCCCCCACATCCCGCATTTCCTGCGCGGTCAGGCCGGTGAGCACGCCGAAGGAGAAGAGCCCTGCAGCCTTGGCGGCCTTCATGCCGGATGGGGAATCCTCGAAGGCGATGGCCTCGTCCGCGCGGACGCCGAGCCGCTCCAGGGCGGTCAGATAGGGCAGGGGGTCGGGTTTCCCACGCTCCACCTGATCGATGGTGATCTGGACGGGAAAACGTTCCTTGACCCCCAGAACGTCCAGCATGTGCTCCGCATTGAGCCGGGGGGCATTGGTGACGAGCGCAACCCCGATCCCCCGCTCATCCGCCCAATCGAGGAGTTCGACGAGGCCATCCAGGGGCTTCAGGTCGAGGGCCAGGCGGCGGAAGGTCGCCTCCTTCTCATCGGCGAAGGCTACGTGCTCTTCGGCGGGCCGGTGGGGGAGGAGAGAGGCGAAGATGGCTTCATTGGTGCGGCCGATGATCGTGGAGCGATAGACATGCTCGTCGATCGTCACGCCCTCAGAGCTGAGAACCTCGGCGAAGGCGCGCAGATGGACGGGATCGCTGTGCACCAGAGTGCCATCCATGTCGAAAATCAGAGCTTTGAGCATTCGTTCATCTCGGATGGGTCGATGGGGCACCAGTAAACCGCTTCGGCTCGAATGACACCCTGTTAGAATTGCAAGTCTGCCATATAGATAGTGTCGGGGTCCCTGTTCTGAAAGAAAGCACGATCGTCCGATGAGTCATGCGTCCTCCCGAAAAGCCGGCGGAAAGTCCCGCTGGAAGCTCGTCGAGCGGCTCAGGTTTCTTTACGAAAGCGATGCTCCGGAAGCTCATCGCTTTCGCTACGGCCTCCTTCTCTTCGACGTCACGACGATCCTTTTCATCGTCATCACATCCTTCCTGCCGCGCTACCCGCTCGAGGAGTGGGTCGATGTGGTGATCGGGTTAGGGGTGCTGGCCGATTTTCTGGCCCGGATCGCCATCAGCCGGAACCGATGGCGGGACCTCGCTCATCCGACCACCTTCGCCGATGTCGCGGCGATCGTCTCCTTCCTTGCCCCTGTGGTCGGCGAGGGCGTCGGCTTCCTGCGCATCCTGCGCACCATGCGCCTGTTGCGGACCTATCAGCTCCTGGCGCGGCTGCGCGCCGACAGCCCCTTCTTCCGACGCAACGAGGAAGTGATCATCGCGAGCGTCAATCTCGGCGTCTTCATCTTCATCATGACGGGGTTCGTCTACGAGACGCAGCGCTGGACCAACAGTGAGATCGGCAATTACGTGGATGCGCTGTACTTCACCATCGCGGCGCTCACCACGACGGGATTCGGCGACATCACGCTCACGGGCACTTTGGGGCACCTGCTCTCGGTCATCATCATGATCTGCGGCGTCACGCTGTTCCTGCGCCTCGTGCAGGTTCTCCTGCGGCCCAACAAGGTGCGCTATCCCTGTCCCGTCTGCGGATTGCAGCGGCATGACAGGGATGCGGTTCACTGCAAGGCCTGCGGCACGATCCTCAACATCCCGGACGAAGGCGACGTGTAGGTTTCAGGCTCCGGGAATGATTGCAATGCCCCGCTCTGGGGTGAAGGAGATCGAGACCGGCGTGCCGGGCGGGATGGAATCCTTGCGGCCGTATTGAACGACGAACAGGTTTCCGACGGGGCTCTCCACCTCGTATTCCATCTGCGTGCCGAGATAGGACGCTTTCCTGACAGTTCCCATGATCGTGCCGGCGATGGTCGGGCTGTCGTCGAGCGCAATCGCATCGGGCCGTATGGCGAGCTTCACGGGGCCCTGGTTCACGCCGCGACGGGGAAGCTGAAGGTTCACGCCGCCGATCCTCACATTCGCCGTCGCCTCCGACCCGTCGACCACCTCGCCGGAGATGATGTTGGCGTCGCCGATGAAGTCGGCGACGAACAGATCCGCAGGCTCCTCGTAGAGTTCGCGCGGCGTGCCCGTCTGAGCGATCCGGGCGTTCGACATGACGATGATGCGGTCGGAGACGGCGAGGGCTTCCTCCTGGTCGTGGGTGACATAGGCCACGGTGAGGTTGAGGCTCTGCTGCAATTCGCGGATGTCCTCGCGCACGCGGCGGCGCAATTTGGCATCGAGGTTCGACAGGGGTTCGTCGAACAGTAGAACCTGCGGCTCCAGCACGAGCGCGCGCGCCACGGCCACACGCTGCTGCTGGCCGCCGGAGAGTTCGGAGGGCGCGCGCTTCTCGAGACCTTTCAGGCCGATCAGCGCGAGCTTCTCCATCGCCAATTCGTAAGCGTCTTTCTTGGAGATGCCCTGCACGGTCGGCCCATAGGCCACGTTCTCCAGAACCGACATGTGCGGGAAGAGCGCATAGGACTGGAACACCATGCTCACGTCGCGATCGGCGGCGGAAAGGTTCGTCACGTCGCGTCCGCCGATCAGGATCTGGCCTTCGCTCGCCATTTCGAGCCCCGCGATCATGCGCAGCGTCGTCGTCTTCCCGCAGCCCGAAGGGCCGAGCAGCGTTACGAGCTGGCCCGGTTCGATGGTGAAGGACACGCTGTCCACGGCGGTGACGGTTCCGTAGCGCTTCGTCACATTGCGAAACTCGACCGAGGCCGCCTGCTTCTTGGATGCCGGGGAGCGGGACGGGGAACTGATGGAGGATATCTGGTTCATGGAATCGCTTGGACGGCAACGGGGCTGGCTGAAGTGCTCTGCGAGCGGCGTCCGAGACGCCGCTCGCCGACGGCGAGCTGGATCGCGAGGATCGCGAACAGCATGACGACGATGAGCACGGTGGAATAGGCGATGGCGAGGCCGAACTCGCCCGCTTCGACGCGGCCGACGATGTAGGTCGTGGCCATGTTGTATTCGGCCGTCACCAGGAAGATCACGGCGCTGACGGCGGTCATCGCGCGAACGAAGGAATAGACCAGCGAGGCTACGATGGCAGGGCGCAGCAGGGGCAGCACCACGCGCCGCATGGTGGTGGCCGAGCGGGCGCCGAGCGTCAGGGAGGCTTCGTCCAGGCTCTTGTCGATCTGGCTGAGCGTTGCGATTCCGGAGCGCACGCCGACCGGCATGTTGCGGAAGACGAAGCACATCACGAGCACGAAGCCCGTGCCGGTGATTTCGATGGGAGGCACGTTGAAGGCGAGGATGTAGGATACGCCCACCACGGTGCCGGGGATCGCGAAGCTGAGCAGGGTGCCGAACTCGAAAGCCCGCTGGCCCGAGAAGCGCTGGCGGGTCAGCAGATAGGCGGTCAGCAGGCCGATGGCCGCCGTCAGCGGCGCGGAGAGGGCCGCGACCTTGATCGTGGCGAAGAACGAGTTCCAGGCCGAGCCGGAGAAGTAGAGGCCCCAATCGGCCCGCTCGATGCGGAAGGCCGTGAGGAAATGATCGAAGGTCGGCGTGTAGTCGCGGCCCATGGAGCGCACGAAGGCGCCGACCAGGATGATGACGTAGACGGCAACCGTGAACAGGGCCCAGGGAATGGCGGTGAAATAGGATGCGAGGGCGACCCGTCGCGGCAAGGGCAGCGGAATTCCGGCATCGCCCTTGCCCGTCACCGTGGTGTAGACCTTCTTGCCGAGCCACGCATGCTGCAGCCAGAACGCGCCGAGGGTGAAGGCGAGCAGGATGATCGAGAGCACGGCGGCCCGCCCCTGATCCTGTTGCGCGCCGACGACGGCGAAGAAGATCTTGGTGGAGAGCACCTCGAAATTGCCGCCGAGGACGAGCGGGTTTCCGAAATCGGCCAGGCTCTCCACGAACCCGAGAAGGAAGGCGTTCGCCAAGCCTGGGCGCATCAGCGGCAGCGTCACCGTCAGGAAGGTCGTCCAGCTTTTGGCGCGAAGGGTCTGGGAGGCCTCTTCGAGTGTCGGGCTGATGCCCTGCACCACGCCGATGAGCACGAGGAAGGCGATGGGTGTGAAGGCGAGAAGCTGTGCGATGAAGACGCCGGGAAGGCCGTAGATCCAGCGCGAGCGCGGGATTCCGAACCACTCCCATAAAACGGAGGAGAGGGCACCGGAGCGTCCGAAGATCAGGATCAGCGCGAGACCGATCACGAAGGGCGGCGTGATGATGGGCAGGACGCTCATCACGCGCAGGAGCTTCTTGTAGCGGAAGGCCGTGCGCGTTGCGATGAGCGCGAAGGCAAGGCCCAGGGCCGTGGTGCCGAAAGCGACGAGCAGGCCGAGGAACAGCGTGTTCCATGCCACGCCGCAGCGCAGGTCGCTCGACAGGCAGTCCAGTCCCCAGATCGACCGGTCCATGAATTTGGTCAGGAATTCGAGGGGAGCGAAGTTGCCGTTATTGTCGGCGAATGCGCTCGCCAGGATCGTCGCGACGGGAAAGAAGACGAAGACGAGAATGAGCGCGATGACGACGCCGATGGAGGAGGTGACGAAGGCATCGCCTCGGCACCATCCGCGCGCCGCAAGCCCGTGGCACAGGAGGATGAGAAAGGCGACGCAGGTGAGGGTGGCGCCATAGCCCATGCCGGCCTGGCTCGGTCCGGCGCTGGCCGTGAGCGCCTTGAGGATGTCTGTCGTCCATCCGTGCAGGCCGATGGTGAAGCCCTGGAGTACGATCAGCCCGAGCCCCAGGATGCCGGAGGCGATCAGCCACGTGCTGTTGTCGGTCCGCGCGGGGAGAAAAGCAGGGCGCAGGCTCATCAGCAGCGGCGCCAGAATCGGCAGGAGCCACCAGGATCCCTTGAGGCCATGAACGAGGGCCGAGCCGCCGACGACATAATCGATCATGGTCGGTGCGGCTGAGCGGTCGAAACCGTACCAGGGCAGGAGGGCAAAGCCGACCCAGCCCAAAACGATCCAGCCAAGGGTTGCCCGGGACATATCAGTTCTCGCGTAACAATAAAGGCGGGCTTCCGTGGAAGCCCGGCATCAAAACCATACGATAGAGAAATACGTATCGGCGAAGAGCAGCGCTTCGCCGATACGGTTCACACAGCCTATTTGGGCAGATTCTTGACCTCGTTGTCCCACTTGGACAGGAGGCGCTTGCGCTCTTCCGAGGAGCCGTACTTCGCGAAGTCGAAGTTGATCAGCTTGATGTCGCTGAGCTTCGGAGCCTGAGGCGGAACCGGCGTGCTCTTGTTGGACGGCACCTGATAGGACTTGGCTTCTGCGCCGAGCTTCTGCGCATCCGCGCTGAGGGCCCAATCGTAGAACTTCTTGGCGCTGTCGAGATTCTTGGCGCCCTTCACGATCGACATGGAGCCGATCTCGTAGCCCGTGCCCTCGCAGGGAGCGACGACCTTCACCGGCGCCTTGTCCACGATCATCGTCACGATGTCGTGCATGAAGGCGATGCCGGCCGTCGTCTCGCCCTGCGCCATGGCCTTGGCGGGAGCGGCGCCCGACTTCGTGTACTGGTTGATGTTCTTGTGCAGGGCCTTGAGGTACTCGAAGCCTTTGTCCTCGCCCATGATCTGAATGATGGTGGCCAGCAGCGTATAGGCCGTGCCGGAAGAATTCGGATCGGCGACCTGAACCTCGTCCTTCAGCTCGGGCTTGAGCAGGTCGGCCCAGCATTTCAGCTCGGGCACGTTGTTGGCCTTGGCGAGCTCCGTGTTGTAGCCGAAGCCGAGCGCGCCGGAATAGATGCCGACGGTGCGGTGCTTGGACTGCTCCCACTGGCGCACGGCCCAATCCTGCAGCTCGCCCATCTTCGGTGAGTTGTACTCGACGGTCAGGCCTTCCTCGGCGGCCTGCATGTGCGGATCGCCCGTGCCGCCCCACCAGATATCGGCGCGGGGATTGGCGGATTCCGCCTTGATCTGCGCATAGATCTCGCCCGAGCTCTTGCGCGTCATGGAAACCTTGATGCCGGTATCGCGCTCGAACGCGTTCGTCATCGCGCGGCACCATTCTTCCTGAACGCCGCAATACATCACGAGCTCGCCCTGAGCCTGCGCCGCGCCGGCCGAGAAGAAGGACAGAGCGGTCATGGAGCCCGCCAGCATCGTGGCGGCGGCGAAATTCTTACTCATTATCGTTTCCCTCCCTTACGGTTATTGTCATGTTTTTTATTGGTCGGCTAAGCTCCCCTCATTGGCGTGTCCGGTCAAGAGCCTTGCCGCCGATGTGAAAATGAATCTTTAGAATAATGTCCTCGCGTCAGGGTTCTTGCGCGATTCCAGTCGCCACCATGAGGCTCTCGGCCAGCTCTGGCGTGCAGGCTAGGACGGGATTTCCGTTGCGTAAGCCATCTTTGGCCAGGAAATTGTTGGTCCAGCCGCCTGCCTCTTCGATGATGAGAAGGCCGGCCAGGGCGTCCCATGAATTGATGTGGAGCTCGCAATAGGCGTCGATCCGCCCGTCCGCCACGTAGGCGAGGCCGAGCGTGCCCGATCCCGCCCTGCGCACATTCGCGCCGCTGGCTTTCAGCTTGGCAACCACGTCCACATAGGGCTCCGGCGGCAGGCGGGAGGACCAGCCCGCCTCCACCGTCGCCTGGCGCATGTCTGTGAGACCGCTCACCTTGATCGTCTCGCCGTTGAGGATGGCGCCGCGCCCGCGCTGGGCGGTGTAGAGATCCGCGTGCATGACGTCGTAGATCACGCCGATCTCGATCTGGCCGTCGCGAACGAAGGCGATCGAGATGGCGAAATGCGGGATGCCGCGGGCAAAATTGGCAGTCCCGTCGATGGGATCAACGACCCACACATCGCGCTCGAACGAGCCGCCTCCCTCCTCGCCGAAGAAGGAATCGGCGGGAAACAGCTCTCCCAGGCGCCGCCGGATCAGTTCCTCGACCTCCGCGTCGGTCGCGGTCAGGAAGTCCTGAGGGCCCTTGAAATCCGGGCGCTGGGAGCGCGGACGCTCCAGGAATCGTTTGCGGGCCAGCACGCCCGCCTCGCGGGCAATGGCGCAGGCTGCGGCAAATCTCATGTCCAGGCTGTGGGTCGTCATGGCGTTCAGGCGTTCCTCAGGATCCAAAAGGCGGCCGGTTTGTTGTCACAGGTTCATAAAGGTTCGTGAAAATGCAGGAGGCAACACGCTCTTGTGGAAGGAGATGTCCCGGGCCTGTGAAATTGATCCTTTATTAGCCGGCTCAGATCAACTACGTTACATGTTAACCGCGTAAAATCAGACTCTCGTCGAATGCCCCGGACGCCACAAGAAGAACTCAGCCAGGTCGCAGCGCTCCCTTTCCGCGTCAAGGACGGCCGGATCGAGGTGCTCCTCGTCACATCCCGCGAAACCAAGCGCTGGCTGATCCCGAAGGGCTGGCCGATGAAGGGCAAGAAGCCCTACAAGGCGGCGGCCCGGGAGGCCGAGGAAGAAGCCGGCGTGAAGGGCGAGATCAAGCAGGAGCCTCTGGGCTCCTACGATTACTGGAAGCGCCGCGCCGCCCATTTCGATCTCTGCCGTGTGAACGTGTACCCGCTCGAGGTCTCGAAGCAGCTCAAATCCTGGCGCGAGAAGGGCCAGCGCGACGCGCGATGGTTCGACGTCGAGGAGGCGGCTCTGCAGGTGCTGGAGCCGGCGCTCGCGGACCTGATCCGCAGCCTGCCGCAGCATGTCTGACGCGCATCTCCTTTTGAGGTAGTGTCGGGAAAATTCCACCCGTCAGGGAACGCAACGCTCCTCCAGAAGTCTTTCCCGTATCGAAGCGGCCATGCGGCGCAGCTTGGCCGTTTATTGGCATGCTGGAAGGAGATATCGATGAGGGCCCTGGTTTGGCACGGCACGACGGACATTCGCTGCGACTCCGTTCCGGATCCGGCAATCGAGCATCCGCGCGACGCGATCATCAAGGTCACGAGCTGTGCCATCTGCGGCTCCGATCTGCACCTCTACGACCATTTCATGCCCGGCATGAAGAGCGGCGACATCATGGGCCATGAGACCATGGGCGAAGTCGTCGAAGTGGGCTCGGAAGCGAAGGGCAAGCTGAAGGTCGGCGACCGCGTCGTAATCCCCTTCACCATCATCTGCGGCGAATGCGATCAGTGCAAACGCGGCAATTTCTCGGTATGCGAGCGCACCAACCGCAACGGCCACATCGCCGCGAAGGCGTTCGGCCATGCGACCGCGGGCTTGTTCGGCTACACGCATCTGACGGGCGGCTATGCGGGCGGTCAGGCGGAATATCTGCGCGTGCCGTTCGCCGACGCCACGCACATCAAGGTGCCGGACGGCATTCCCGACGAAAAGCTGCTCTTCCTGAGCGATATCTTTCCCACCGGCTGGCAGGCCGCGGTGCAATGCGACATCCAGCCGACCGACACGGTGGCGATCTGGGGCGCGGGCCCGGTCGGGCAGATGGCGATCCGCAGCGCCATCCTGCTCGGAGCCAAGCAGGTCATCGTGATCGATCGCGTTCCGGAGCGGCTCGCCATGGCGGAAGCCGGCGGCGCGATCACCATCAATTTCGACGAAGAGAGCGTCATCGAGCGGCTCAACGAGCTTACCAATGGTAAGGGGCCTGAAAAGTGCATCGACGCGGTCGGCATGGAAGCCCATGCGGCCGGCACGGTCGACGCCATGTATGATCGCGTGAAGCAGGCGACGATGATGGAAACGGACCGCCCGCATGTGCTGCGCGAGATGGCCTATGTCTGCCGCCCGGCCGGAACGCTCTCCGTGCCAGGCGTTTACGGCGGCCTGCTCGACAAGATCCCCTTCGGCGCGATCATGAACAAGGGCCTTACGATCCGCACTGGCCAAACCCACGTGAACCGCTGGACCGACGATCTCCTGCGGCGCATCGAGGACGGGCAGATCGATCCGTCCTTCGTGATCACGCACACGGTCGGCCTCGAAGAGGGGCCCGAGATGTACAAGATCTTCCGGGACAAGCAGGACGGCTGCGTCAAGGTCGTTCTCAAGCCTTAAGAGGTGGATGTCATGCGCTACGAAACCGAAAGAACCCGTCGGCGCGGTCATGCTGATACCGCGACCGATACCCTCGCCCGCGGCCTCGGCCTCTTCTCGATCGCCCTCGGCATCGCGGAGGTCGTCGCGCCCCGCGCCCTGGCCCGTGCGCTCGGCATGAAGGGGCAGGAGGGGCTGATCGCCGGCTATGGGTTGCGGGAAATCGCGACGGGCGTGGGCATCCTCGCCTCGAAGGACCCTACGCCGTGGATCTGGGGACGCGTTGCCGGAGACGGTCTCGACCTCGCGACGCTCGCGACCGCGCTCGAGGGCCGCAACCCGAACAAGGGCAATGTCGGCATCGCCATGGCGGCGGTCGCCGGCGTGACGGCGCTCGACGTCTATTGCGCGCAGACCCTGAGCCGCGAGAGCCCGCATCCTCTGCCGCCGATGCAGGATTACTCGGATCGGACCGGTTTCCCGCGCGGGATCGAACAAGCGCGCGGCGCCGCGCGCGACTTCGAGGTTCCGCGCGACTTCCGCACCCCGGAAGCCCTGAGGCCCTATACCCAGCCCAACTTGCCGCAACACCCGATGCCGTCTATGTAATTCCTGCATGGCAAAGCCGAAGGTATTTACCATTGGATATGAGGGAGCGGATGTCGACCGCTTCCTCACCACCCTGAAGGACGCGGGCGTCGAAACGCTCGCGGACGTGCGCGCCGTTGCGCTGTCCCGGAAACGCGGGTTCTCGAAATCTGCTCTCCGCGAGGCGCTATCGACGCACGGCATCGGGTACGAGCACTTCATCAAGCTCGGAACGCCCAAGGAAGGCCGCCAGGCGGCGCGAGCAGGCGACGGCGACTTGATGCGCCGGATCTATTGCGACGAAGTCCTTGCGACGGAAGACGCCCAGAAGGCCTTCCACGAACTCGAGGCGCTGGCCGCCTCGAGGCCGATCTGCCTCCTCTGCTTCGAACGCGATCCCGCCTCCTGCCACCGGCGCATCCTCGCTCAGCGCCTGGCGAGCAAAGGCTTCGAGACGATCGATCTGACGGTTCTCTAGCCGGTTCGAGATCCTGGACGCAGGCCTCCGGAAGCTTCCCGCCGTCACGAGATGCCCGGCGGGGACATGGACTGGACAAGCGGAAACGGGGCCCATAAGTGAATCCCATGTTCCAAGCTCAATCCCTCTCTTCCTCCGCCAGCAAGCGTGATCTTTATGCTTCGCTTGCCCAGCAGCTCGCCGCCCTGCTGGAGGGCGAGCCGGACGCCATCGCCAACGCGGCCAATATGTCCGCTCTGATTTACGAGCTTTTGCCCGACCTGAACTGGGCGGGGTTCTACTTCATGCGCGGCGAGGAGCTGGTCCTGGGGCCCTTCCAGGGCAAGGTCGCCTGCGTACGCATCCCGGTCGGGCGCGGAGTCTGCGGGACGGCCGTGGAGCACAGGGCCTCGGTCGTCGTGCCGGATGTCCACGCCTTCCCGGGCCACATCGCCTGTGACAGCGCCTCCCGCTCCGAACTGGTGGTGCCGCTCATCAGGAATGGTCTGGTGCTCGGAGTCCTCGATCTCGACAGCCCACATCCGAACCGGTTCGATGACGAAGACCGGGAGGGATGCGAACGGCTCGTTCAGATCTATCTCGATGGATCCGAGCTGAAAATCTAGAGCATCGGATCAATCTGGCGTCAGAGATAGAAGTCGTCCTTGGACATCATGGTCCGGCCGGTCACGGTCACCGCGAAATCGGCGGCTTTGTCGCCATTCACGTCAGCCGACAGCACGCCGCTGGCGAACTTGAGCTGCCCGGCTTTGCCGGCGAAGGCGGATTTGCCGATGAAAGTGAAGGCCTGATTGCCCGCGATCTTGGTGTTGGCGTCGATCCCGCGCAGATCGATATGATCCTGCCCGCGCTTGAAGTCGGTGATCGTATCCCTGGAAGTCGTTGAGGAATCGCTCAGAGACAGGAAAACAAAGGTATCGGCGCCACTGCTGCCGCTCAGGATATCTTTTCCGCCCTGTCCGTAGAGCTTGTCGTTTCCGCTGCCGCCATACAGGCGATCGTTGCCGTGGCTGCCATAGAGCCGGTCGTTTCCGAGGCCGCCTTGCAGCGAGTTGGCGGCGGCATTCCCCTTGATCACGTCGCTCCCTGAACCGCCCAGCGCGTTCTCGACGAGGGAGCGCATGTCGCTGCCGTATAAGAGCGCATTGGCGATATTGCCGGCGGCGAGCTTCGTGCCGCTCCAGTTGAGCCTTGCAAGCTGCGTGCTCGACGTGACCGTCCATGCTCCTGGATTGAGATCGATCTTGAGGCCGGTCGTATATTGCCTGAAATCGTAGGTATCGGTCCCGCCGCCGTCCCAGACCGTCTCGAAAACCCGGTTGTTGCCGGCGGTGGTTTGGAGAACGCCGTTGACATACGCGCGTCCGGTCGGCGTCCAGAGATATGTCGTGTTGCCGCTGTTGGTCGAATAGTTCGCGCCGTAGAGGTACTGAATCGCCGCGATGTCGTACATCATCAGCGATTGGGCGTAGCCCCAGGTCTCGTTCGTATAGCCGGACGACAGGGAGGCTCCGATGTAGGAGCGATAGCTCATGATGGAGTATTCCATCGAATCCCGGCTGAGGGGCATCGCGGTGCCCTCATGGGTGTGCTCCAGGCCGAGGGCGTGGCCGATCTCGTGAACGATGGTCGCGTAAGCGTAGTTGCCTTTCCGAGGGGCATCGTAGGTTCGGCTCGAATTGTTCAACCAGACATCGCCGCCGGACTCGGCCGGCGTCGGAAAGTAGGCCCAGGCCGTGCTGGGGACGTCGGAGCGCGCAAAGCGAATGTCCGCATGCTGGGAGTCCGTTTCCGCAATCTCCTGAAAGGTCAGGTTCGCAACCGAGGCATAGAGCTTGAGCGCGGCGCGAGCCGCCGTCTGCTGAGCGCTCAGGAACGCTCCGAAATTGTAGGACGGCTCGCCATAGCCATAGGACGGCTCATAGAAAGAGGCGTACCTTGGAAAGCTGTAGGTGAAAGTGCTGGTGCCCCATTTCTCTTCGCCGAGCAGGGCTCTGACATAGATGCTGCCGGGACTGGTGATCGTGAGAGTGGAGGGCATCGTGACTTCGGCCGATAGAGGAAGGCCTGCTCCCGGACAGGAGCGGCTCAGGGTGATACACATCGCTCGGGAGCAACCGGGAACATCGTGAAGGCACATCGTGCCTGTCCCACCAAGCGCGCTCGGCCTTTGTTTCATTGTTGCCGAACGTGAGAACTTTAACCTAGATCGAGAGATTTAAGAAGGGTTCAGCCCCGCCGTTGGCCCCTGCCGGACATCATGCCGCAGAAATCCTCGCGGCGCGGCCAAGGGCAGAGAGACTTCCGGAGGGAGCCGAGTTCATTGCCTCTCATGCGACCGAAGAGAGCGGCAGGCTTCGCTTGAAAAGGCACTCGTCGGCATCAGCGATTTCGCTCGGGTCGTCGAACCCGCAGGGAGTACTTCTCTGTGAGCTCTGCTCGTGGGGAGCTTCTTCCATGGAACGGAGAAACCATGAAGCTCTCTGCTCCACATCCGTCCGAGTAGGTCGTTAGCGCATCGTGCGGAAAAGTGGACCCGGTTTTCCACGTCTCACGATGCGCTCTTCAAGAGGGTGGAGCATCGGATCAATCCCAAAAGTGCAAGTCCACTTTTGGGTCCGATGCTCTAGACAGGCGGGTTACCGCCGCTGCACCCGGCCATGGAATTGACGCTTGGGCACTCCCGGAGCGAAGCTCAGCCATGCGTGGCGGGAGGGAATGTCGATGATCAAACGCCTGTTCGTCGGGGCTGCGGTCGCCTTGAGCGCGGGACCGGCCATAGCCGACATCATCGTCGATCAGGCGATGATCACGGCGGGTGAATTGCGCGTTGTCGGGCGATTGAGCAAGCCGCGCCAGACAAATGTGATCCTCGATGAAGAGCATCAGACGAAAAGCGATGCCAACGGGCGTTTCACGTTCCGGGTAGTCTACCATCCGGCTAGCTGCATCGTCACTCTTCAGGCGGACGAGGAACGACGGGAGGCCGTGATCGGGTTCTGCGGTCAGCGGGGGCCTGAAGGGCCGTCAAGCGGGGCTGCGTCTCAACAAGCCGCGATCGAGCAACCTGCGGTGGCTGGACCTCCTGGACCTCTCGGACCTCCGGGCCAGCAGGGCGCGCCCGGTCCCCAGGGACCTGCCGGTCCTCCCGGCCCGCCTGGAGCCGATGGGCCTCCAGGACCGCAGGGGCCTCCGGGGCAATCCGTCTCGGGCGGACAGCCTGGGCCCGTTGGGCCTTCTGGCCCTGCGGGACCCGACGGTCCTCCCGGCCCGCCGGGCCCCCAGGGGCCACAGGGAGTCGCCGGTCATCAGGGGCCGCAAGGCCCGCAGGGCACGCCCGGTCCCAAGGGAGACACCGGCGCGGCCGGAGCGCCTGGGCCTGCCGGGCCGGTTGGCCCTCCCGGCCCTCCCGGGCCTCAAGGAGCAGACGGACAGGCAGGTCCTCCGGGCCCGGCCGGGCCGATCGGAATGGCCGGACCGCCCGGTCCCGCGGGGCCTGAAGGAAAGCCCGGCAATCCCGGATCCCTCCTTCGCGTTCTCGTTCAGCAATGCGCGACCGGAGGGCGGTGCTCGGCCCAGTGCGGCGATGACGAGTTCCCCATCGGTGGCACCTGCAATCGCGGTGACCAGTTCGCGATGGACGAGAACAGCGTCTATTGCTTCTCGGTGGGCGAAAGCGAAAACGGCATGCGCGCCCGGGCAATCTGCGCCAAGAAATGACGAGCCGCTCCCCTGGAGCACCGAACGCAAACGTGGGGCGCGGCTTCACCTGAAAGAGGGAGCGCGGACAATCCGAAGCACCGAGCGTGAATTCGAAGTCGCGGTCGGCGCTTTCTGGGCCGGGCCATAATGCGTCTCTTTCGCGTGCGGCGGATGAAGCCCGCACAGCGCGATCTCGGCTCTGGTTTCAGATTTCCAAAACGGGAATGAGTGTCGCGGCGAAAACTTCCTCATCGAACCTGTGAGAGTGAGGTGAGCCGCGCTCGAACCTTCACGTCTTAGAGGGCGATGGTGCTGCCAGAGAGGATCGAACTCTCGACCTCTCCCTTACCAAGGGAGTGCTCTACCACTGAGCTACGGCAGCGCGCCAACGAAGAGGGCCGCTTAGTGCCACAGCGCGGCCCGCTGTGCAAGATTGAAATCGATCTTTTATTCAGCCGCCTGCACTTTTGCGCCGAGGGGGAGTCTCAAGGCGCCCCAGACTTCCACGAGCGCGGCGCCCAGCGCGTTGATATGGGCGTCGGTGTGGAAAGGTCCGGGCGTGATGCGCAGGCGTTCCGTGCCGCGCGGCACGGTGGGATAGTTGATCGGCTGAATGTAGATCCCGTGCTTTTCCAGCAGGCGATCCGAGGCGGTCTTGCAGGCCTCCGCCTTCCCCACCATGACGGGCACGATGTGGGTCACAGTGTCCATGATCGGCAGGCCGAGGCCGCTGAGGACCTGCTTCGTGCGGGCCACCTGACGCTGCTGCATCTGCCG
The DNA here is from genome assembly GCF_055792805.1 of Microvirga sp. HS2. Classification (NCBI taxonomy): domain Bacteria; kingdom Pseudomonadati; phylum Pseudomonadota; class Alphaproteobacteria; order Hyphomicrobiales; family Methylobacteriaceae; genus Microvirga; species Microvirga sp. HS2. Next base: position 8,554 of record NZ_JBVVAJ010000015.1, on the reverse strand, counting down.
CTCCTTGGAGGAGGCCTTCAGATGCCGAATCGAGGCCGTGGCCGCGGCCGCCACGGCCGGGGGGAGGGCGGTGGTGAAGATGAAGCCCGGAGCGAAGCTGCGCACGGCGTCCATGACGGCCTTCGTGCCGGTCAGATAGCCGCCCATCACGCCGAAGGCCTTGCCGAGGGTGCCCTCGATCACGTCGACCCGGTGCATCGCCCCGTCGCGTTCCGCGATGCCGCCGCCGCGGGGGCCGTACATGCCCACCGCATGGACCTCGTCGAGATAGGTCATGGCGTTGTAGCGCTCGGCCAGATCGCAGATGGCGTGGATCGGGGAGATGTCCCCATCCATGGAATACACGCTCTCGAACACGATCAGCTTCGGCCGGTCGCCGGCGGCCTGGAGAAGCTCCTCCAGGTGGTCGAGATCGTTATGGCGGAAAATCACCTTGTCGCAGCCCGACTGGCGCACGCCCTCGATCATGGAATTATGGTTGAGGGCATCCGACAGGATCAGGCAGTCGGGAATCAGCTTGGCCAGGGTCGAGATGCCGGTCTGATTCGAGACGTAGCCCGAGGTGAAGACCAGGGCGGCTTCCTTGCCGTGCAGGTCGGCGAGCTCAGCCTCGAGCCCGACGATCGGATGGCTGTTGCCGGAAATGTTGCGGGTGCCGCCGGCCCCGGTGCCCAGCCGCCAGGCCGTCTCCACCATCGCGCGGGTCACGTCCCGGTTCTGGCCCATGCCGAGATAATCATTCGAGCACCAGACCGTGATGGGGCGCGGGCCCTCGGGGCTGTGCCAGGTGGCATGGGGAAAGCGGCCGGCCTGCCGCTCGATTTCCGCGAAGACACGATAGCGACGCTCCGCCTGGAGGCGGTCGAGGGCTGACGTAAAATAAGTCTGGTAATCCATCATCTCACCGGGTGGGCAACGCAATGCCCGGGGATTGTGCGCGGGTATTATGCCAGATGGCATTGATCCTGGTCAAAGGTCGAACTTCGATATTGCGGTTGAGGGCCGCTTGCGAAGCCTTTATTGGACAAGGCGACGATGGGTCGCGTGAACCATGACTGACGGAAAATCGCAAGACAAAGCCGAACGGCTCAAGGCGGCTTTGAAGGAAAACCTGAGGAAACGTAAGGCGCAGGCGCGCGGCCGCCAGCAGGCCGCCAAAGCCGCCCCGGACGAGGCGGGGCGTACCAATATTGCGGACGAGCGCGACAAGCCGTCCGACTAGCCTATATTGTGCCAGACGCGCATAGCGTGGGCATACATCAGTTCAAAAGGGGATAAGATTTCATGGATCGCATTCGCATCCGGGGCGGCGCGCCTCTCAACGGGTTGATTCCGATCTCCGGCGCCAAGAATGCGGCCCTGCCTCTCATGATCGCGAGCCTTCTCACGGGGGATACGCTGGAGCTCGGCAACGTGCCGCGGCTCGCGGATATTTCCTCGCTCCTGCGGATCCTGAGCAATTTCGGCGTGGATCATTCCATCGCCGGCCGCCGGCCCGGCCAATCCACCGAGACCGGCCAGACCATCCGCCTGAGTGCCAAGACCATCATCGACACCTGCGCGCCCTACGAGCTGGTCTCCACCATGCGGGCCAGCTTCTGGGTCATCGCGCCGCTGGTCGCCCGCTTCGGCCATGCCAAGGTCTCCATGCCCGGCGGCTGCGCCATCGGCACCCGTCCGGTGGACCTGCTCATCATGGCCCTTGCCAAGCTCGGCGCCGCTATCGAGATCGAGGCCGGCTATGTGGTCGCCAGCGCGCCCAAGGGCCTCCATGGCGCCGAGATCGTTTTCCCGAAGGTGACGGTGGGCGGCACGCACGTGGCCCTGATGGCGGCGACGCTCGCCAAGGGCACCACCGTGATCCGCAATGCCGCCCGCGAGCCCGAGGTGGTGGATCTCGCCGACTGCCTCGTCAAGATGGGCGCCAAGATCACGGGGGCGGGGACCTCCGAGATCGTGATCGAGGGCGTATCCAGCCTCCATGGAGCGTCCCACGACGTGATGCCCGACCGCATCGAGACCGGCACTTATGCCATGGCCGTCGCCATGACCGGGGGCGACCTCGTGCTGGACAACACCCGCCCCGAATATCTCCAGGCTGCCCTCGATGTGCTCGGCCAGGCCGGGGTCGAGGTGTCCTCGACCCACAGCGGCATCCGCATCCGCCGCAACGGCAACGGCATCCAGGCCGTGGATGTGACGACCGATCCCTTCCCCGGCTTCCCGACGGACCTGCAGGCCCAGTTCATGGCCCTCATGACCCGCGCCAACGGCACGTCGCGCATCCGCGAGACGATTTTCGAGAACCGATTCATGCATGTGCAGGAGCTGGCCCGCCTGGGCGCCCGCATCCGTCTCGACGGCGACAGCGCCTATGTGGACGGCGTCCCGGGCCTGAAGGGGGCCCCTGTGATGGCGACGGACCTTCGCGCCTCCGTGTCCCTGGTGATCGCTGGTCTCGTGGCCGAGGGCGAGACCACCATCAACCGGGTCTACCACCTTGACCGCGGCTTCGAGGCCCTCGAAGCTAAGCTCGCCCGGTGCGGAGCCGAGATCGAGCGTCTGCGAGGCTGAGGCTTCTCTCGCTAGGGCCGTTCCGTCGTTTGGGTCTTCTTCTCGTCATCCCCGGGCTTGTCCCGGCCATCCCCGTCTTGGGACCCGCCACGGCGTAAAGACGTGGATCCCCGGCTCAAGGCCGGGGATGACGGGGAGGGTGGTCGCATGGGGATGAGGTGGCATGTTCCACTTTTGTTCTTGACAGGCTCGGCAAGCTAAGCTATATCGTGACCTGTCCCGGCTCACCGAGGGGCGCGCTCGCGAGGCGTCGCAGGTTGTGGAGCCGGGACACGGTCCCGCGCTCCAGGCCACGCAGCCTGAGCTGACGGGAGGCCCTGGCTCGGCCCAGGGGTCCGGGCATGCACAGCCGCCCGCCTGCTCCGGCGCGTCGCAGGGCGCAACGGCAGGCGCGCTCGCCAACGGCATCCCGGAGCCTGCGTCGACAGTCCGCCTAAAAGAACCGTGCGCGAGGAGCCGTCGGGTTCCCCAGCCATCACCATTCTCCATCGAGCCGGACCGCTCCTCGCGCGACCCCTCGACTGCTCCCCCTCGGTGCCGACCAGCCCCGGGGCCGATCCTCCATGCCCTGCGCTCTTTGACAGCTCTGCTTCGTCCTGGCGCTCCTTCCGCCATGCTCCTTCGTCATGGCCGGGCCTGTCCGGGCCATCCACGTCATGAGAACCGCCGCGCCATAAAGACGGGGATCCCCGGCCCAAGGCCGGGGATGACAGGGAGGGTGTCGGGGCCTCAGCCTCTCACCTCATTGCCGCACTCCCATCATAGCCGCTCCCGCACCTGATCCAGGATCAGACCCGCCATTCGACGGGGCAGGCGCGCCTCCCGTGGGGAAAGCCCGAATGATTGCAGCAGACCACAGGTTGCGCGGAGGGCAGGGGCTCTCTACCTAAACATCAAAGTTCAACATAGGTTTAGAGCCATGGACCTCCTGAGACTCGTTGCGTTCGACCCGGAAGATCTGGCCGTCATCTCGGCTCACCTGCAGGATTCGCTGCTGCGGGTGGGTGATATCGTCTATCTGCCCAAGGAGCGTCGGTTCGCGATTCAGACGCGCCGCTACGATTGGGAGGCCGATACGCCCCAGCGTCGGCTGACCTGCATGCATTTCGAGCATGTGAAGGCGGTCCGCGTGCGCGGGATCGACCAGTCCAACAAGGACGCCGTTCTTAACCTTCTTGCGATTGCGTTCGAGGAACGGGACGCTCCTTCCGGCACAGCCACCTTGATCTTTGCCGACGGTGGGGCCATCCAGGTGGACCTGGAGTGCATCGAAATGCAGATGAAAGACATCGGTCCGGTTTGGTCCGCCGAAAGCCGCCCCCAGCACGAAGAACTGACACAGGCGGAGCGCCTGTAATGGCTCTGCGGCTCAATACGCGGGACGCGTCGTTCCCGAAGGATTTCGCGGCCCTGCTTTCGGCCAAGCGCGAGGTGTCCGAGGACGTGGACCAGGCGGTCCGCGCCATCATCGAGGACGTGGTCGCCCAGGGTGACGAGGCGCTCATCGACTATACCTTTCGTTTCGACGGTCTGGCGCTGCAGCCGGAGACGCTGCGGGTTTCCGACGAGGAGATCGACGCGGCCGAGAGCCAGTGCTCACCGGAAACCCTCGAGGCGCTCGCCCTCGCGAAGGAGCGGATCGAAGTCTTTCACCGCACCCAGCGCCCTCAGGATTCCCAGACGACCGACGCCCTCGGCGTCACGCTCGGCTGGCGCTGGACCGCGATCGAGTCCGTCGGCCTTTACGTGCCGGGCGGCCGCGCGAGCTATCCGTCCTCCGTCCTGATGAATGCCGTGCCCGCGAAGGTCGCGGGCGTTCCCCGGATCGTCATGGTGGTGCCGACTCCGCGCGGCGAGACGAATCCGCTCGTGCTGGCGGCGGCCCGTCTGGCCGGCGTGGACGAGGTGTTCCGCATCGGGGGCGCGCAGGCGATCGCAGCGCTGGCCTACGGCACGGAAACCGTGACGCCCGTCGCGAAGATCGTCGGGCCCGGCAACGCTTATGTGGCCGCCGCCAAGCGCCGCGTGTTCGGCCAGGTCGGCATCGACATGATCGCGGGGCCCTCCGAGGTGCTCATTCTCGCGGACGGGCAGGCCAATCCCGATTGGGTCGCCGCCGACCTGCTGGCTCAGGCCGAGCACGATCCCGCCGCGCAATCGATCCTCATGACGGACAGCCCCTCCCTGGCCGACGCCGTCGAGCGGGCGGTCGAGCATCAGCTCCGGACCCTGCCGAAGGCGGAGATCGCCGGTGCGAGCTGGCGCGATTACGGAGCCATCATCCTCATCGACAACCTCGAGAACGCGATCCCGCTCGTCGACCGCCTCGCGCCCGAGCATCTGGAAATCGAAACCGGGAATGCGGAGGAGCTGGCAGGGCGCGTGCGCAACGCGGGCTCGATCTTCCTCGGCAGCTATACGCCCGAAGCCATCGGCGATTATGTGGGCGGCCCCAACCATGTTCTTCCCACGGCGCGCTCCGCACGGTTCTCCTCCGGTCTCGGGGTGCTTGACTTCATGAAGCGATCCTCGATCCTGAAATGCGATCCCGCTGCCTTGCGCGCGCTCGGCCCAGCAGCCATCGCTCTCGGGCGCGCAGAGGGGCTGGAGGGGCACGCCCGGTCCGTGGCGATCCGCCTGAACCTGTGAGGCCTGCGGAGGGGGGATGTCGAGCACAACGAAGGAGAGGTGCCGCCTCGTGGCGGTCACCCTCGACGAGGCATCCATCGGCCGCGGCAATCCCGACCAGGAGCATGAGCGGGCCATCGCCATCTATGACATTCTCGAAGAGAATTCATTCGCGCTGCCGAACTACGACGGCGGCCCCTATGTGCTGCGCATCTCCCTGATCGAGAAGAAGCTCTGCCTCGAGGTCTCGGCGCAGGCCGGCGCGCATCTCGTGTCCCACCATCTGTCGCTGACGCCGTTTCGCCGGGTCATTCGCGATTACGAGATGATCTGCGAGAGCTATTATCAGGCCATTCGCTCCGCATCGCCCGCGCAGATCGAGGCCATCGACATGGGACGCCGAGGCCTTCACAACGAGGCCGCGGAGCTGCTGCGACAGCGGCTCAACGGAAAACTCGACGTGGATTTCGACACCGCACGCCGTCTGTTCACGCTGATCTTCGCGCTTCACTGGAAGGGCTGACGCGTGGAGGAAACGCCCCAGAAGCGGATCCATTCGGTTCTGTTCGTCTGCGCGATGAACGCTGTTCGCTCTCCCATGGCCGAGGCGATTGCGCGGCACTATTTCGGCCGGTCCATCTATGTGCAGTCCGCTGGCGTGCGCAAAGGCGAGACCGATGGCTTCATGGTCTCCACCCTCGCTGAAATCGGCATCGACGCATCCAAGCACAGACCGCGCACGTTGGGTGAACTGGAGGAATGGGAGGGGCTCAATTTCGACCTCATCATCTCGCTCTCGCCGGAAGCCCATCACGCCGCGCTCGAACTGACGCGCACCATCGCTGCGGACGTGGAGTACTGGCCGACGCCGGATCCCGCGATCACGCAGGGCTCGCGCGACCACGTGCTCGATGCCTATCGCAACATTCGCGACGGGTTGATGTATCGCATTCGCACCCGGCTCAGGAGCTCACAGAAAAGCCCTGATGACGGAAAGGGTGCCTAGGCCTGCGGCGAGGCTGAGAAGGTCGATGCGCGTCGTCGCCATCACGGCGACGGCGGCGCTTAAGGCAACGAGCGCGGGCCATCCGTTGTCGAGGGCCGCCGGCAGGATCGTCGCGATGATGATGGAGCCCGGCAGCGCGCGAAGTCCGCGCTCGACCCGCGGCGTGATCCGCACGCGGCTCATCAGCACGACGCCGGCGATGCGGCACAGAAACGTGACGAGCGCCATGCCCGCGATGGCGAGAACCGAGCCCCAGGGACTCGCGACGAAGGCGCTGAACCCGCTCATTCGATCAGCATCCCCGCGACGACGCCGGCGAGGGCGCCGGTGACGATGTAGCCGTAGCCGGGCAGGAGGGAATGGGTCATGAACGACACCGCGCCCGCCACCAGCCAGGGGAGGGCGGGACGCGCGCCCTTCCAGAGGGGGACGAGCATGACGCTGAAGAAAATCGGCATCACGAAGTCGAGCCCGACCATCCTCGGTTCGGGCACGAGCGCCCCGGCGAAGAAGCCGACGATCGTTGCGAGCTGCCATACGATCCAGAGGATGAGCGCAGCGCCGAGAAGCACGCCGACGTCGCGCCCGCCGCCATTGTAATAGCGCATGCCGACGAGCCAGCCGGCTTCCGTGATGAGGAAGAGATTGAGCGCGTTGCGGGCAACGGGCTCGTGGCGCAGCCAGGGCTGGACCGTCGCGCCGAGCAGGATCATGCGCGAATTCACGATGGCGGTGACGGTCATGATGGTGAGAATGGTCGTGGGCGTCCAGGCCTTCTGCCAGACCTCGAGGCCGACCATCTGGGAGGCGCCCGCATACACGAAGGCGCTGAGGCCCATCGCTTCGGCGAGGGACAGCCCTTTCTGAGCCGCGGCCGTGCCGAAGGCGGCGGCGAACATGATGAAGCCGGGGAAGGCGGGCAATGCGGCGCGCGCGCCGTATCGAAGGCCTGCCTGGGAAAAGAAAGGGCGGAGAGAGGAGGGCATGAGCGACATGCTCTCTGCCCTCCCGCATCTCCGCCGTCAATCGTAACGAAGGTCGAGTCCGGAGTTTCTTAACCGGCCACGCCGTTCACGTACGGATAGATCTCGTGGAAGCCTTCGTAGATCATCTTGAGGGCCACGTAGAGAATGATCGCCAGACCCACATAGGCGATCCAGCGATAGCGCTGGAGCAGGCGGGCGATGTAGGAGGCCGCAACGCCCATGAGGGCGATGGAGAGGAGCAGGCCGAAGGCCAGGATGTAGGGATGCTCGCGCGCCGCTCCCGCCACCGCGAGCACGTTGTCGAGGGACATGGAGACGTCGGCGATCACGATCTGCCAGGCCGCCTGGGCGAAGGTCTTGCGCGGCGCGCCGCCGGCGATGGTCCCGTCCTTGTTGATGTCGACCCCTTCCAGAGCCTCTTCCGCGGCCTCTTCCTCCGCGTGGCTGGTGCGCAGCTCGCGCCACATCTTCCAGCAGACCCACAGCAGCAGGATGCCGCCGGCCAGGAGCAGCCCGACGATCTGGAGAAGCTGCGTCGTCACGAGGGCGAAGACGATGCGCAGGACGGTGGCGGCGATAACGCCGAGCAGGATGGCCTTGTTGCGCTGCTCCTTCGGAAGGCCCGCCGCCGCAAGGCCGATGACGATGGCATTGTCGCCGGCCAGGGCCAGGTCGATGCCGATCACCATCAGGAAGGCGACTATCTCGGGGGAGAAATACTGTGAGAGTTCGAACATGCGTTGCCTCATTGTCGGTTGAAGAGCAGCGCATGCGATTCGATCGAGGAGACGATTGTCCCGCACCAGGGCGACCGGCTGGACCGGTCTCGGGCTCAGATGCGGGCGCTTCCGTCTTCTTGAACGAATCCAGGCCACCCTGGTTCATCCAGTCCGACATCGCCGCCCAAAGTATGAGCGACCAGAGGGGCCCGGCCTGGCTATAAGGGCAATCATCTAGACAACATGACGGGGCCGATCAAGTCGTCCCACCCATGCGTTCAATGAGGTGCTTGTGCCGTATAAGGATCTTCATCCGGCTTCGTTCCACGGGGCCCGTTCGGGAAAAGCCGGCGAAACCGTTCAGAAAACTTGTTTTCTTCGACCTCTGAAGCTTGATCCAGGGCTCGGCCTTGGGCACAACTCACGCGGAACAGGGAGGGCGCGTTAAGCGCCCGTCGGGAGGTCAAATATGTCAGTTTCTCATGAAGGCTCCGGCATGGCCGGACGCCGTGGCGCGGTTCGCGCCCCGCAGGGCATGGCGGGCGGCATCCTGCTGATCGCTCTTGCGGCCTTGGCGCTCTTTCTCACCCGGGACCTCGATCAGGGCACCCTCAACGCCATGGGGCCCGCGATGCTGCCGC